>JAJFBI010000259.1 GCA_020697385.1 Microvirga sp.
CAAGGACTGGTGGGAGAAGGCCGAGCACAATCTCGACGAGATTGTCTTCACCCCGATCGCATCGGACGCGACCCGCGTGGCCGCGCTGCTCTCCGGCGAAGTGGACGTAATCGAGCCGGTTCCGCTGCAGGACGTTCAGCGCGTCAACAGCAGCGCCAATGCGAAGGTGCAGGCGGGCCCCGAGCTGCGCACCATCTTCCTGGGCTTCGACCAGACCCGCGACGAGCTCCTGTTCTCCAACGTGAAGGGCAAGAACCCCTTCAAGGACAAGCGCGTCCGTGAGGCCTTCTACAAGGCCATCGACATCGAGACCATCAAGTCGCGCGTCATGCGCGGCATGTCCACGCCGACCGCGCTGATGATCGCGCCGCAGCTCTTCAGCCTCTCCAAGGACTTCACGCGCCCGAAGTATGATGTCGAGGCGGCCAAGAAGCTCCTGGCCGATGCCGGTTATCCGAATGGCTTCGAGGTCGGCATGGACTGCCCGAACGACCGCTACGTCAATGACGAAGCGATCTGTCAGGCCGTTGTGGGCATGCTCGCCCGCGCCGGCGTCAAGGTGAACTTGATGGCTCAGCCGAAAGCGCAGTATTTCGCCAAGGTGCTGAAGTCGGGCAACTACAACACCTCGTTCTACCTGCTGGGCTGGACCCCGGGGACCTTCGACAGTCACAACGTGCTGTTCGACATCGAGGGCTGCCGCAACGATCCGAACTCCTCGCGCGGCGAGTCCAACCTCGGCAACTTCTGCAACAAGCAGCATGACGAGCTGACCGACAAGATCCTGGTCGAGAGCAACAAGGAAAAGCGCGACCAGATGATCAAGCAGGCCTTCCAGATCACCTTCGACGAGTACGGCTACATCCCGCTGCACCAGCAGGCTCTGGCCTGGGGTGTCTCGAACAAGGTGAGCCTGACCCAGCGCGCCGACAACCAGGTGCTGCTCTACTGGGCCCAGAAGAAGGACTAGTCTGCACCTGATCGCATGTCCCGGGCAGTTCGCTGCCCGGGACAATTCATTCGAAGGCCCCGGACGGGCAAGCTCGCCCGAGGCGTAGCGATCAAGAGATTGTGCATGTTTGCTTTTGTCATCCGACGCGCCCTCCAGGCCATCGGCGTTCTTCTGGCCGTCGGCATCATTTCGTTTGCGATGTTCCGCTTTGCCGGCGATCCGGTAAACCAGATCGTTTCCCTCGACACTCCCGCGGCAGAGCGGGAACAGGTCCGCCGCTCTCTTGGCCTGGACGATCCGGTCCCGGTGCAGTTTGCACGCTATCTTGCCAGGGCCGTCCAAGGCGAGTTCGGCGTGTCCTACCAGTTCCGGCAACCCGTCTCGGATCTTCTGGCCGAGCGGATGCCTGCCACCCTGGAGCTGGCCTTCTGCGCAACCCTCTTCGCCATCGGGTTCGGCGTGCTGATGGGAGTCTATTCAGGCCTGAAGCGGGACAGCTTTCTGGCCAAGGTCTTCCAGACAATTTCTCTGATCGGCATTTCACTGCCAACATTCCTGATCGGCATTCTGCTGATCTATCTCTTTTCCGTGATCCTTGGCTGGCTGCCGTCCTTCGGCCGTGGCGACACGGTTCGCCTTGGCTGGTGGTCGACGGGTCTTCTCACCGCCTCGGGATGGAAGGCCCTGATTATGCCCTCCATTACACTTGGCCTTTTCCAGATGACGCTGATCATGCGGATCGTCCGGGCCGAGATGCTGGAGGTGCTGCGCACCGATTACATCAAGTTCGCGCGGGCGAGGGGGCTAAGCACCCGTGCCATTCATTTCGGGCACGCGCTCAAGAACACGCTGGTGCCGGTCATCACCATCGTGGGGCTGCAGTTCGGCTCCGTCATCGCCTTCGCGATCATCACGGAAACCGTGTTCCAGTGGCCCGGCATGGGTCTTCTGTTCGTGCAGGCAGTGCAGAACGTCGATATTCCGATCATGGCGGCCTACCTCATGCTGGTGGCGCTGATCTTCGTCCTGATCAACCTCGCCGTCGACATCCTGTACACGATCGTCGATCCTCGCCTGAGAACGTCCATCCGGCAGCCGGCCTGAGGAGGGAACCATGGCAGACGCAATCCAGGCGGCGCCCGCGTCGCATTCTCCACCCACCACATGGACCGGCCGCTTCTTCGACAGCGACATCTGGGCGAGCTTCAAGCGCTCCAAGCTCACCATGGTGGCGGCCTTCCTCACAGCGCTCTTCATGGCTTCCGCCATTCTGGCAGGAGTCCTGTCTCCGCAGGATCCGTTCGATCCCGCGCAGCTGGAGCTCATGAACAGCCGTCTTCCCCCAATCTGGGACGCGGAAGGACAGATGCCCTTCGTGCTCGGCACGGACGAGCAGGGCCGCGACATTTTTTCGGCCATTCTCTACGGATTGCGGATCTCACTCGCGGTCGGCATCCTTGGCGTGGCTTTCTCGGCCACGCTCGGGATTACTCTGGGCCTCGTCGCCGGCTATCTGGGCGGTACGGTCGATGCCATCATCATGCGCATCGCCGATGTGCAGCTGACCTTTCCGGCCATTCTGATCGCGCTTCTCGTGGACGGCGTGGTGAAAGCCGTTCTTGGCGGTCAGCTCGATGAGGTCACGACCCTCTCCGTGCTGGTCTTCTCCATCGGCCTGAGCTTCTGGGTGCAATATGCCCGCACCGTGCGCGGTTCCGTGATGGTGGAGAAGAACAAGGACTACATCGCCGCCGCCCGGCTCATCGGCCTGCCGACCCCGGTGATCATGTTCCGCCACGTGCTGCCGAATGTCCTCGGTCCGGTGCTGGTGATCGCGACCATCAACCTGGCGCTCGCCGTCATCACCGAGGCGACCCTGTCGTTCCTCGGCACCGGCATGCCCGAGACCATGCCGTCGCTCGGCACGCTCATCCGCATCGGCAACAACTACCTGTTCTCCGGCGAGTGGTGGATCGTGGCCTTCCCGGGCATAGCGCTGGCCGTTCTTGTGCTCGCCATCAACCTTCTGGGCGATTGGCTGCGCGATGCGCTTAATCCGAAGCTGCGATGAGAGAGACGAAGCCCATGACTCAACCCGTCCTCTCCGTCCGTGATCTGCGCGTCGAGTTCGTCACGCGCCGCGGCATCCTCAAGGCCATCGACGGCATCTCGTTCGACATCGCCAAAGGCGAGGTGCTCGGCGTCGTGGGCGAGTCCGGCGCCGGCAAGTCGGTAACGGGCTCCGCCGTCATCGGTCTCATCGACCCGCCGGGCCGCATCGCCGGCGGCGAGGTCCTGCTGTCGGGCATGCGTATCGACAACCTTCCGCCCGAGGAGATGCGGCGTGTGCGCGGCAAGCGCATCGGCATGATCTTCCAGGACCCGCTGACCAGCCTTAACCCGCTCTACCGGGTCAGCGAGCAGCTCATCGAGACCATCCGCACCCACACGAATCTCTCGGCTTCGGGAGCGCGCAAGCGTGCCATCGATCTTCTGGCGGAGGTCGGCATCCCGGCGCCCGAGAGGCGGATCGACAGCTATCCGCACGAGTTCTCCGGCGGCATGCGCCAGCGCGTCGTGATTGCGCTCGCCCTGTGCGCGGAGCCGGAACTCATCATCGCCGACGAGCCGACGACGGCTCTCGATGTGTCCGTGCAGGCACAGATCATATCTCTGCTGAAGCGCCTCGGGCGCGAGCACGGAACGGCCATCATGCTGGTTACGCACGACATGGGCGTGATCGCCGAAACCGCCGACCGGGTGGCTGTGATGTATGCGGGTCGCATCGCCGAGATCGGCCCTGTGCGGGACGTAGTGCAGAACCCGCTGCACCCTTACGCAAAGGGGCTTATGGGCGCGATTCCGTCGCTGGAGAGCGATACGGACCGTCTCGTGCAGATCCCGGGCTCGATGCCGCGCCTGTCGGCAATTCCGCCCGGGTGCCCATTCAACCCGCGCTGCCCCTATGTCTTCGACCGCTGTCGGGTCGAGCGGCCGGAGCCTATCCAGCACAGCGAGCACCGCGTGGCCTGCCATCTCTATGACCAATCTTCCGCCCCATCGGAGGCTGTTGCGTGACCGAGCGTTCCTATGTCGAAGTCAAAGACCTGCGCCGTGAGTTCGACGTCTCCAAGCCCTGGCTCAATAGGGTGCTGGAAGGCGGCGAGAAGCAGTATCTGAAAGCGGTCGACGGAGTCTCCTTCTCCATTGCCAAAGGGGAAACCTTTGCGCTCGTCGGTGAGTCCGGCTCGGGCAAGTCCACGGTTGCCCGCATGGTCGTGGGATTGCTGCCGCCCACGAACGGCGAAGTGGTGATCGACGGCGTCTCCATGTCGAGCAAGGCTGCTTTAGCCGAGCGTCAGCGCCTGCGGCGGCGCATCCAGATGATCTTCCAGGATCCCTATGCCAGCCTCAATCCCCGCTGGCAGGTGGACCGTATCGTGGCCGAGCCGATCCGGGCCTTCCGGCTGATCGAGCGGGAAAAGGAGATCACGGATCGCGTCGGCGAGCTGCTGACCCTGGTCGGCCTCCATCCGGCGGACGGCAAGAAGTACCCGCATGAATTCTCCGGCGGGCAGCGCCAGCGCGTCGCGATTGCGCGCGCGCTCGCGTCGAATGCGGAATTCATCGTCTGCGACGAGCCGACCTCGGCCCTCGACGTGTCGGTGCAGGCGCAGATCCTGAATCTCATGCGCGACCTGCAGGATCGCCTCGGCCTGACCTATCTGCTCATCAGCCACAACCTCGCCGTTGTGCGCCACATGGCAAGCCGGATCGGAGTCATGTATCTCGGCCGCATCGTCGAGATTTCCAACGGACGCGAACTTTTTGCGCACCCGAAGCATCCCTATACCCGCATGCTCCTTGATGCCGTTCCGGATGTCGGCATGACAGGGCGCCAGCGCATTCCGGTGAGCGGCGAGATCCCGAACCCGATCAGCCCGCCCTCCGGCTGCACGTTCAACCCGCGCTGCCCATTTGCCAATGAACGCTGCCGAGCAGAAATCCCACCTCTTCTCGGCGGTGTCGCCTGTCACGCCATCCATGAAGGACGCTTGGCAGTGGATGCCGCCGCCTAAGGCCGAATTGCGGCTTAGATAGTTGACGCAGTCAACTATCTAAGAGATTGTCACGGCAGGGAGGCGGCTATGTCTCAACTGCCCAAACCGTATGCGAATGATCGGGTTCAGAGGGTTCGACGGTTCAACCGTTTCTATACGCGCCACATCGGACTCCTGAACGAGGGGCTGCTCGACAGCGAGTATTCCATG
>JAJFBI010000260.1 GCA_020697385.1 Microvirga sp.
CATGCCCATGGTGCTGACCGGGATCATGGGCGCGGCAAGGAAAAGGCTGACCAGCAGTCGGTTCATGGCACGGTCTCCCCTTGGCGTTCAGACATAGCCATTGCGGCGATGCGGCCGTCGTCACCGCGATCCCACAGCCGCCTGCCTGATTCAGGCGACTGACGGGACTATCACTTAACGATCGAGGGCGCCGGGGCATCACTCATGATGGCCTGCGGTCCGCCAGGCGGTCGGCGTCTGGCCCGACCAGCGCCGGAAGGCCCGGGTGAAGGCACTCGCTTCCGAATAGCCCAGCGCCGCCGCGATCTGGGCGAGCGGCACTGTGGTGTCCTGCAACAACTGCCGTGCAATCTCGAACCGGATCTCGTTGGTGATCGCCCGATAGCCCATGCCATCGCTTTTGAGGTGGCGGCTCAGGGTGCGCCGGTGCATCGCGAGTAGTTCAGCGGTGTCATCGGCCGAGCAGTGGTGGCTCATTAGCCGCGTGCGCAGCAAGCGCCGAACCTCGTCGGAGAACTCGCATCCCGGATGACCCTTCAGGTGGCCGATCCGCTCCGCCAGCAAGGCCCGCATCATCGGATCGGCCCCGGCAACCCGCCGCTCCAGGTCACGATCCGGGAAGACCAGGGTGGCACTCTCCTGATTGAACCGGACCGGCGCCCTGAAATGACGCAGATACGGATCATGGGTGGCGGGAGCGGCCCGTGGCACGAGCACCTCAGCCGGGCGCCAGTCGGAGCCGCACAGGGATCGCAGAGCATTGACGGTAACCGCGAGCGCTCCGTCCGAGATCTGGTCCGCGCTCTCGGCCGCGGGCTGGTAGACCGAGATGCTGAACAAGGCAATGCCGTCGGTGGTCGTCAGCGAAGGTACCACCACCCGGTCCTGGACGCTCAGGCTCTCCACGAGGATGTGCAAGGCCTCGCCCACTGTCTCCGAATGCTGCATCAGGCGGCCAACCATCCCGAGGGAGAGGATTGTGGCGCGCTGGCCGACCAGCAGCCCAAAATGCGGACAGTGTGTGCGGGCGACGCTCAGGGTGAGCAGCCGTCCTAGAGCGGCATGGGGATGACGTTCGCCCCGTCGTCGAACAGGTGCGGGTTGAGCCCCGCCTCCCGGATGACTGGATCCGGATCAATGCCGAAACCGCGCAGGGTCGGAGCGATCTCCGTGACGACACCGAGCTGAGCGCAGCCAGGCGGAGGCGTCCGCCCGGAGCCGGCCATGGCGGTTGGCAGCGTCGGAGAGGGGTTGTTTCGACTGACGCCCGTGGCCGGAGCCACGCTCTGGTTGATCATTACAGCCGCCTAGCCGAAATCCAACATGGGTCGCGAAGAACTGGACGGTCGGCTTGACCGCACCTGCCATCGGCCATCACCGCGTGGATCTCGATCGATGAATTGTACGCTATCGGACAATTAAGGCGGTTGAGCGGCTTTTTCTGCTTGTGTCCACTTTTCCGCCCCGTGGGCGGATACATGGATCTGTTGTCCGAGGGAGGTGTAATCACGCCCCGTCGGACGGCCTGTAGGCTCCGGGTTGTCGTTACGGGACCGCCAAGCAGAAAAATGCGGTCCCTGACGTGTTGTGGCGGATTGGAATCCGAGCACGATGTGGATCTCATGGCGATGTCCCTGATGGAGCACATTCCGAAGTTGCGGGCTCTTTGCCCCAGGCAGTTTGACAGCCTTGCTGTGGGGAAGTGGCGGCTGCACCAGCCGAACCATCAAGGATCGCGGAGGAAGATCTCGGAGAACGGCAGGTGCCACACAACCTCGCCTGCTTCATTCTCGATCTCGACGGCATGGTCCCGTGGATCCTCGCCGCGGGCGGCGAACACATCGATGAGATCGTGGGCCGCGCGCAAGGTTTGGCTGCGGGCCGTCTCGACATCGGGGAAGTCGAGCCCGAACTCGTCATAGCTCCAACAGTTGCCGTTGCTGCGAACGTGAACGAAGAAGCGAGGCATTGCTCCTGCAAAGGCAATCGGTCGATGGCTGGAAAATGCTCCCGTGGCGTGAGTGTTCCAGCTCTCACGTTCCGAGTAGCCCATTTTATCGAGGGGTTTAAGCGGATCATTCACATGGGTTAAGGCCTAGCCGCGCGGCCCATTGTGACCCTGTTCGACCATGAGCAGTCCCGATCGCCTGATCCTCAGGGCGGCACGCCCAAACAGGGCCACGTTCGAATGCCTTTGGATGCGTCTGCCGCATTGGATCGGATAGTACGCTCACCATGAGCGCACCGCATTACTCGGGCCACCCACGTCTTTCTCCATCTCCTTCTTCGCTGCGGATAGTCGTCATGACCCTCCGCAGGACCTCAAAGATCACTGCGGTTGACCAACCAAACAACAGCACACCGTTCATCGCCGTCATCGGCCCAAGCACATGCCAACGCGCTTCCGGTGTTACGTCGCCGTAGCCGAGGGTTGTGTAGTTTACAAAGGCGAAATAAACGAGATCAGTGCCTTCAGGTGCAACGCCGACGATTGCGTAAGCCAATGACCAAACGAGCACCTCTGCAAGATGTGCCGCCATCAGGAACGATACGGTTGCAATCATGACAGCGATCAATTGAAGTGATTGCCGTGAGGTCGTAATCCCAACCGCGGCGCGCGCCGCCCATACGACAACCGCCATCAACAGCGCATGGATGGCAATGTTGCAAAGACTGATGGCGGCTCCCACGAGAACTTGGCGCAACATGCAGACCGCTCCGGTGAGGCCGATCAGGAGACCCGCGGTGGCAACAGATAAAGCGTCATCGCGAAAATCAGGTACACCAACAGCACGAGCACTCCGACAAACCACGCCGAGCGCCCGCTGTTGGTCACCAGGGACACAGTCATGGTGGCGATGAGCATCATAATCACGGCTCCCGGCCAGAATTGCAGGTTCATCGGCGCCGGGCCGATGACATAACTGAGCAGAACCAGCACCGGGGCGACGAAGAGCGCGATCTGGGCCGAGCTCCCCAGCGCGATGCCCACGCTCAGGTCGAGCCGGTTCTTGCGCGCGCCGGCAAAGGCTGAGGCCATCTCCGCCGCAGCGCCCACCAGCGCCACGACGACAAACCCCACGAATGCAGGGGTCATCCCGAACGCCACCGCCGCCTGCTGCACCGACTCGATGAACACCTCGCTCACTAGCGCGACCAGGATCGTGACGCCAGCCAGCGTAATTAGGGCCAAGCCCATTGGCCATGGCACCTCGCCGGTTTCGGCATGATCCGCGCCACCGAAAAACTCGCGATGTGTCTTGAGGGTGAACAGCAGGCCCAATCCGTAGGCGGCGATGAGCAGCACGGACAGACTGACGCTCAACCTGTCGGTCACCGCTGATCCCGCCACTGAATCGGCTCCGGAGACCGCCGAGGGCATCAACAACGCGATCGTGGCCAGAAAGAGCAGGCCCGCTTGCAGACGGGCGTTGCCCCGGTTGTACTCCTGCACGTGGTACTTGAGTCCACCGAGCAGGAACGACGCGCCCAACATGAACAGCGAGTTGGTGACAATCGCCCCGGCGATGGATGCCTTCACGAGCGCGTATTGGCCGGCGCGCAATGCGGCCAGCGCGATGATGAGTTCGGTCAAGTTCCCGAGCGTGGCGTTGAGCAGGCCGCCGACCGCATCGCCTGTCTTGGCGGCTACGGACTCAGTGGCGTGGCTCAGCAGCACGGCAAGTGGCACGATGGCCAGGACCGAGAGCACGAAAAGCAGCGTGTGCGCTTCGGGCGTGAGCCTGTGAGCGGCGAACACCACAGGCACAAAGGCCAGCAGCCAGAGCAGGGGATTGTGACGGATTTCCTTGAGCAAGAGGTTCATAGATGCAGCCTCGGCCAATTTCGGTTGCGCCTACTTCTCTCAAGCATCGCTCAGGCGCTGCACGACAGGAGCATCCTAGCATCGCCGCCAAGTTTCGCAGAACACCCTTTAGGGAGCCGGGTAGGATTTCACGGCGGTGTATTCGGAAGACGATGGTCCGGATGCTCACCTTACTCCTCTGTAAACATCCCGTTTGATCCGCTCTGACGGGAGCCTCAGCCAGTCGGCAGTGACTTGAAGATACTTTCATGGGGATTCACCGTCCAGGCATATGCTCCAAAACAGGAACTCCTCCCCGCCGATCCGGCCCAAGCGGTCGTGGGCCCGCACCCTCTCCCGGCAGGACCGTGCGAAATGCTCAAGGACGGCATCGCCCGCCTCGTGCCCATGCGTGTCGTTGATGGCCTTGAAGTGATCGATGTCGATCACGGCAACGCACAAGCCGGATCCCCTACCCTCGTTGGCGGCGAGTGCCTCATCGAGCAATGCCAGGATATGGCGACGGTTCGGCAATCCTGTGAGTTGATCGGCCCGGGAGGCTCTGAGCGCTGCCTCAGGGGCTGGGCGCAGGGACTTCTCGTTGTTCTTCAAGGCCGTGATGTCAGCATCCACGGACAGGACCCAACCGCTTGGGAGCACCGTGTGATCGATCCAGAACCAGCGGCCATCCACCAGATCAGTCTCGAATGACTTACAGGGCACGCTTCGTCGCCTCGGCAGGGTTCTGGCGATGAAGGCCTCGACGTCATTGTCATCGATCCGCACGCCAAGCCCGCTTTTGTGCGCGTGGCGGAGGATGCCAGTGAAGGTGAAAGGACCATCGTAATCGCAGAGGAACATGCCTTGATAGGTCTTGTTGGCGTACCGCAGGTTGTCCGCGGCATCGAAGATGGAAACCGCCTGCCCGCTTTCGGTGAGGGCCTCCACGAGGCAGCGGAGGGCTTCGTCAGCAGGGTCGAAAGGAAGTGAGGTCATCGAAACTCGAGGCAAGAACGACAAGCAGGATAGCCAGCCATTGCCAAGCTGCAAGCTGCCCGTCCACTGAGGGTTTTCCCCTTAATCTGGCTCCGTCCCGGATGCGGCCTCATCGGCAGCCCTCGAAGGCGACACTTCGATGATGCCGCAAGCGCCTCAACCTCGAGGGTCCCGTGCGGAGCCCATCGGGATGGGACAGCCGGTTGCGTCCGTCTTCACGCAGGCCCGCCATGAAGGTGGTGGTCTCCAGTACCCATGCGCCACAACATCAGCCACCCGCTGTTCGCGCGGCGGTTTCCCATAGCGATGCGTCATGTTGATGGCGGTGCCGATCTCGTCCAGGAGCACGAAGCGGCTCGCATCCATGCAGCGCTGCCACACCCGAAAGCGGCGGCGTTGCGGTCCGCCGAGGACCTCGAT
>JAJFBI010000261.1 GCA_020697385.1 Microvirga sp.
CGTCGGCCTCGGCTATGGCCTGTGGCGCGGCTGGGAAACGGGGCTCGAGCGAACATGGCAGGGCCTGTTCGGCTCGCCCGATCTCGGGCCTGTGGAGTTTGCGACCCTCAGGCGCCGCACCACGCCGAACGATGCCCTGATCTGCTCAGCCGACATCTGCCCTCAGGCAAATCCGGATGCCGAGTCCCCGGTCTTCCCTGTTGCCAGTGCCCGCCTCCGCAGCCTCGTCACAGAAGTGGCCTTGGCGGAGCCCGGCACAAGGCTTCATGACAAAGGCCAGGAGCAGGACCGCTACCTCGTGCGCACACGGTTCATGCGTTTTCCCGACACCGTGGTCGTGCAGGTGTTCGACCGGGGTGAGGATGCATCGACCCTTGCCCTGTACTCCCGCAGCCAAGTCGGCCGCTCGGATTTCGGCGTCAACAGGCGGCGGATCGAGCGCTGGGTGGCCCGCATCGGCACGCTTGCCGCACGGGGCTAGGCCCGCAGGCGGCCATGAGCCGTTCGAGAACCTGAGAGCCACCGGCCATCTGCGGATTGGAGGGATCGAAGCCCTCCCGCTTCTCCCGCTGGGTGACGAGGCTGCGGGCTCTTTCAAAGGCCGTATCCAGGCGCGCGTCGCTCCTGAGGGCCCTGTTGAAGAAGGCATCGCCGAAATAGGTCCAGGTCGCTCCGTCCCGGCAGCCGAAGGACGGCTTGTCGGCCGCGGCCGCCGTGATCACCAGGGTCTTCTCATCGGCCAGTTCCTGAGCAAAGACGCCTGAGTAGCACGCTGAGACGATCACCACCCGGTGCTGGGCCCTGGTCCTCTCGAGCAGGGTTCTCACGTCGCCGGGCGTGACGAGGAGGGCCTTGCGCCCGGCCACGAGGCCGATCCCCTCGGGCGCTCCGTGGGAGGTGAGGACGAGCACCACGACGTCCTCGG
The DNA here is from genome assembly GCA_020697385.1 of Microvirga sp. Classification (GTDB taxonomy): domain Bacteria; phylum Pseudomonadota; class Alphaproteobacteria; order Rhizobiales; family Beijerinckiaceae; genus Microvirga. The sequence continues at coordinate 926 of JAJFBI010000261.1, forward strand.
CGGGATCGAGCGTGCGGCCCGCAGCCTCGGCGGCGGCCACCAGGGTCTCGGGCGTCGCGCCGGCACGGCGCTTCGTGTTGAACCGGACGATGGAGCGGCCCTTCGCCCCGAGCTGCTGCTCGAGGATCCGGGCTGCGCCCTTGGCCTCGCTCTCGAAGACGCTCTGTGGCCCCCAGAGGCCGAAGGACAGGATATAGACGTCGGTCTGTCCCGCGCGCTGGGACTGGAGCGTGACAGGATCCGCCCGACGGGCAGGCTGCCCGAAGGATTCCTGAACCGGAACGGCGGCGAGGAACAGTCCCACCAGCCAGACAACGATCGATCGGCACATGCTATATCCCCAGCCTTAGCCCACCTTATGCGCAGAGCGCTCTTAACGCCAACATGGACCTGGGCTGAGCAGAATCCGGGCTGAACCGAATCCCCTCTTCCGGGTTTCCCTGACAGCTACGTGATGAAACGACCGTCCCGAGGGGACTTCGAAGAGGGTTTCTATGGATATCGCGCTCGACAAGGTTTGCGAACTCATTCTCCGGGCCAGGGCCATTGATGTAAAGGAAGGCCTCACCGATCCGGCTTCGGGCTCGAATCCCATCGATGACGGCAGCATCGACGCGCTCACCGCCTCCCCGGACGACGCAACCGAAGAGGAGGTGCGGGACGTGATCGCCGGCCTCAACGACGACGAGCGCGCCGACCTGATCGCCCTGGTCTATATCGGCCGCGGCGATATGGAGCCCGAGGAATGGGGCGCCGCCGTGCGCTTGGCCCGTGAGCGCGAGGAGGCGAGCTCCGCCTCGACCGCCGACTGGCTCATCGGAATCCCCAACCTCGCCGACCTGCTGGACGAGGGCCTCAATGCCATGGGCCGCAGCTGCGCCTGAGCCGGATGGCGCGCCAGTCATCACTGGCGCGCCGCTCCCGGACTACATGGCCTTGGGCATTGCGGCGATGTCGCGCACGGTTCCGTCCACGCCTGAAATCATCCCGACTTCCGAGGCCTTTCCGGTCGCCAGATCGACCTTGTAGAGCGACTTGCCGTTCATGAGCCAGCCCTCGCTCACAGCATCGCTGGACACGATGTCGAAGGCAGCCGCCGCGGCTTCCATGCCCAGCATGCCGACCGAGTTGAGCACGCCGTCATTGGGAGGCACCTGCCGGACGAGCACGCCGCTCGCCTCGATGTCGTAGAGCGTCGTTTCCTTCGCGCCCTTCATGGAATTGGTGTAGGCGCCGGCCACCACCTTGGGCATCTTGCCCTTGTGCATGTCGGTTTCCGCGAACTTCAGCTGGCCGTCCTTCGTGACCTTCCCGTCATCCACATTGGCGCGAAGGTTCATGCCGTCGGAGCCGATAATCCTCAGCCGGTCCGCCACCGGGTTGAAATCGACGGTCGCCATGGTGCCGGGCGCAAGCATCGTGTCGAGCTTGGACTTCATGGAGGCTTTGCCCGTCGCAGGATCGATCGTCACCACTGTCCCGTCGGTGACAACCCCATAGAGCATGCCGTCGGCCGGACGCATATCGATCCCCACAAGCGCGCCGGAGAGGCCCGAGACCTTCATCGAGCGCTCGACCTTCTTGCCCGCCACATCGACGATGGCGATCATGTCGTCTCCCACAAGCGCCGCCACGCTCTGCGCGTGAGCCGCACCTGACACAAGTGACGACCCGATGAGAGCCACGGCCAAGGGTGTGAACTTCATGATGGTATCCTCCGGCTGAAACCGCCGGTCATCAGCGACCGACGTTGCGCATACCCGCCGGAATCCTCTATGGATGCAGGGGGCGTGAATTTTTCTCAGCCCTTTTGCATCCAACGGCAGGGTTCGGGTGTATCCTTGGCAAGTGGAAACGGAGTTCTCGCGTGAAGGCAGTGCTGGGGGAGATCGCCTCCCCGGCCTTGGACCTGAACCACGCCCTCGGCCAATGCGCCTGTGGCGATCGCGCGGCCTTGCGTGCCATCTATGACATTGAGGCGCCACGCATGCTCGGCGTCGCCATGCGGCTCCTGCGGCGGCGGGCTTTGGCCGAGGAAGCGGTGCACGACACGTTTCTCCAGGTCTGGCGCAAGGCCGACAGCTTCGACCCCACCCGCGGCGACGCCCGCTCCTGGCTCTATGCGATCCTGCGCAACCGCGCGCTCAACATCCTGCGCGGCGAGACCCGAACGGATCTGGTGGAGGATTTCGAGCCCATGGGGCTCACGAGCGAAGAGGAGAGCGCCGAGACCGTGATGCTGCGCCTGTCCGATACGGGAAGCCTCAAGCGCTGCCTGGAGCGCCTGGAGCCCGCGCGCCGCCAGGCCATCACGCTCGCCTACATCCACGGCCTCAGCCACGGAGAACTCGCCGGCCGCCTCGGCGTGCCGCTCGGCACGATCAAGTCGTGGATCCGCCGGTCCCTGCTGGCCCTGCGGGAGTGCATGGCATGACGCGCGACGATCAGGATCGCCTCGCCGCCGAGCATGTTCTCGGGCTTCTCGAAGGCGAGGAGCGCGGAGTGGCGGAGCGCCTGCTCGCCTCGGACGCGAGCTTCCAGGTTCTCGTGCAGCAATGGCGCACCCGCTTCGCGGAATGGGACAACACGGCCTCCCACGTCGCCCCGAGCGATGCCCTGTGGCAGAAGATCGAGACCGGCCTCGAGCCTCGATCCGCAGCAACCGCAAGGTCTGTGGCGCCCACACGGCGGGAGGCTTCGCCGGGCCTGCTGCAGGGTCTCTGGCATAGCCTCGCCTTCTGGCGCAGTTTCGGCATGGCCGGTGCGCTGGCAGCCCTCCTGCTCGCCTTGGGCGTGGGATACTTCGCAGAGAAAGCCACCCGCCAGCCGACTCTCGTGGCGGTTCTGATGAGCGAGACCAACCAGCCCGGCGCCGTGCTGCGCACCTTCGCAGACGGGCGCCTCGAACTGACCCCGCTCGGCGACATGGAAATCCCGCACAATCACTCCATCCAGGTGTGGACCTTCCCGGACCCGAACGGCGCGCCGGTTTCCGTGGGCGTGGTGCAAACGGCCAGAACGGTGCTGCTCGATCCGAGCAACATGCCCCGGCCGCACTCGAATCAACTGTTCGCGATCTCGGTCGAGCCGCTCACCGGCTCCCCTACGGGACAGCCCACAGGACCGGTGGTGATGAAGGGAACGGCGTCCACGGCGCTGTGACGGCGCCCTATTTGTGACACGGATCGCGCCAATACTTTCGGCTAACCCCAAAGGAGGATGTCATGGCTCCGCGCCAGCCGCCTGAGAGTTCGGACGATGAGGAGCAGATCAAGCATCTGCAGGCCCTCCACAAAGCTCTCCAAGAGAGCACGGCGATTGATAAGTTGCCCGTTGCTGACATCAAGCAGGATGCGCCGCACCTCGTGACCGCAGAAGAGGTCGAGCTCGACCGCATGGAGGCTTACCTGAGAGGTCCGACGGCGTTCACCGCCTGACCCACAAAATTCTCTCTTCACGAAAACGCGACCCCGCATCCAAGCGCATCCATGCGGGGTATCCGCCCTGAAGGTTGAGCCTTCGGTCTCCGGCAAAAAGCCGGGATCCTTAATCCAACCAATTCAGGGACCAGATCCATGAACATTCGCATTGCCTGCATGACTGCCGCCATCGCCCTGGCCGCTCCGGCTCTCACGCTGTCCGTAACGGCGCAGGAGCAGACCAAGACTGTCGGCGGCGCACCGATGTACGCGTCGAAGACCATCGTCGATAATGCCGTCAATTCGAAGGACCACACCACTCTCGTGGCCGCCGTGAAGGCTGCGGGCCTCGTCGAGACCTTGCAGGGCAAAGGCCCGTTCACGGTCTTCGCACCCACCAACGCGGCCTTCACCAAGCTGCCCGCCGGCACGGTCGACACCCTGCTGAAGCCCGAAAACAAGTCGCAGCTCACCGGCGTGCTCACCTATCACGTGGTGGCCGGCAAGATGACCGCGCAGGATCTCGCCGCGAAGGTGAAGGAAGGCGGCGGCAAGGCCATGCTGAAGACCGTGCAGGGCGAGATGCTCACCGTCACGCCTTCGGGCAACACGCTCACTATCACCGACAAGAAGGGCGGCAAGTCCACCGTCAGCATTGCCGACGTGATGCAGTCGAACGGTGTCATCCACGTGGTCGACACCGTTCTGCTGCCGGGCTGATCCCTCCACATCCCGGTAGGGGCGGAGCGAAAGCTCCGTCCGGTTTTCCCAGTGTTCGCAGACTTCAGCAGCCCTTCGGGGTTGCTTTTTTATCTTCACGCTTCTCAGCTTCCGTTACGCCATTGATCTA
>JAJFBI010000262.1 GCA_020697385.1 Microvirga sp.
TAACTGGCACCGAGCTGCCGAGTGGTACACAGGTGGCGCGAGGCGCGGCGACTGCAAACCGCGCACTCGCGTAGAATCGTTTCAGTCTATCCGTTGGGAACGCACCGCTGCATGACCCGTGCGAGCCGTCGCGAAAACGCCCTCGCATCGGCCGGCAGCTCACCGTCCAGGATCCGAGCCTCGTCCAGCAGCAGATGGGCCGCGTCTTCACGGAGCGTTTGTTCCGCATCTCCGAGATTTGCCAGGGCGACAATGAGGTCATGGCGTGGGTTGATCTCAAGGATCGGTTTTGCTGCCGATCCTAGCTGTCCTGCTCGAGCCAGGAGCCTCTCCAGTTGCCGGTCCATGCCGATCTCGGGTGCCACTAGGCAGACGGCGCTTTCTGTCAGACGCTCCGAGGCGCGGACGTCGGAGATGCTCTCACCAAGGGTCGCCTTCACGGATTGGATGAAACTCGTCACCGCCTCCGTTGCCGGCGCGCCCGCATTCTCCTGCGTCTCGAGCAGCGGGAGCTGCGCCAGGTCGGCACTGCCCTGGGTGATGGACTTGAACGGCTTGCCCTCGTAATCAACGCCGGCCGTGACCCAGAAACTGTCGACCGGATCGGGCAGCAGCAGCACCTCGATGCCACGTGCCCGGAAGCCCTCGAGCTGCGGCGAGGCCTCGAGCCGGGCGAGATCCGTCCCGGTCACGTAGTAGATGGCGGTCTGGTTCTCCCTGAGGGAGCCAACATAATCCTTAAGCGAGCGCCACCCACCACCGGACGCGGTGGTCTTAAACCGGGCCAGTCCCAACAGGGTCTGGCGTCGCTCGAAATCCTCGTAGAGCCCTTCCTTCAGCACCGGCCCGAAGGTCTCCCACACCTTGGTGTAGGCCTCCGCATCGTTCTGCGCGAGCTTCTCGAACTCGCCGAGCACGCGACTGGTCACGCCCTTCTTGATGGCAGCGAGGAGCGGGCTCTCCTGGATCATCTCGCGCGAGACGTTGAGCGGCAGGTCGGCCGAGTCGACCACTCCGCGCACGAAGCGCAGGTAACGCGGTAGGAGCTCGGCCTCGTCGGTGATGAAGATCCGCTTCACATAGAGCTTCATCCGCCCGTGGCGGTCAGGATCGAACAGGTCGAACGGCGTGGAGCCCGGCACGAAGGCAAGCGCCGTGTATTCGTGGCGGCCCTCAGCCCGGAAATGCACCGTCAGCGCCGGCTCATCGAACTGGCCGGCCACGCTGCGGTAGAAGTCGGTGTAGTCCTCAGGTGTGATCTCGGAGCGCGGCTTCACCCACAGAGCAGCGCCGTCGGCGACCTCCTGCGGCTCCGCTCCGAGCTTCTCGACAAGGGAGATCGGCACCGGAACATGGCCCGACTGCTCCTTCACGATGCGCTCGAGCCGATAACGCTCCGTGTAGGATGTTGCGTCCTCCATCAGGTGGAGGATCACCCGCGTGCCGCGGGCTAGGGCCTCGTCGGCGGCTGCGGGAGCCACCGTGTAGGATCCTTTGCCGTCGGACGACCAGATCGTGGCTTCCTCACTGCCGGCCCGGCGTGAGACGACGTCGACCCGGTCGGCCACCATGAAGGCGGAGTAGAAGCCGACGCCGAACTGCCCGATGAGCTGGGTCCCTTCGCCGCCTTGAGCGGCCTGGATCCGGTCCATGAACGCCCTGGTGCCCGAGCGGGCGATGGTGCCGAGCGCCTCGATCATCTCGTCGCGGCTCATGCCGATGCCGTTGTCCTCGATTGTCAGGTGGCGGTTGTCGGCATCGATCAGCAGCGTGATCCGGGCCTTGGGATCATTGCCGAGCAAGGCGGGATGGGAGATCGCCTCGTAGCGCAGCTTCTCGCAGGCATCGGCCGCATTGGAGATCAGCTCGCGCAGGAAGACGTCCTTGTCCGAATAGACCGAGTGCACCATCAGGTGCAGCAGCTTGGCGACGTCGGCCTCGAAGGTGTGGTTCTCTGGGGCGGGAGTGGTGTCAGCAGTCGTCATGGCGTGAGATGAACCTTGTTGTGCTCCGGCGGGCGATGAGATGGCGGCGCACGGTCAAGATTTCAAGCCTAAAAGCCTCGGGTGAGGCCGGCTGTGCAGAAATCTAGCAGGTGCCGCTTAGCGTGCCGACCGGAACCGCTCGAAGGCGGTGATCCTCTGGCTGAAGGGCTCGACCTCGCGCCGGTAAACCTCCCGTCGGAGAAACGCGAGTTCGGCCTCAAAGGCCTCCTCGTCGACCTCCACCCACCAAGCCTTCGGTCGGCCGTCGGTGCCATCGTTCCAGCGGTACCCGCGCGCCTTCAGCACATCCTTCATGTCGAACGGACTGCCCTCAGCCCAGATGCGCACGAGCGCTTTTTGCGCCGAGTTCAGCAGATGCTCGAAGGCGAACCCGGCCCCGGAGGGGGGAGGCCAGCACCTCGAGCAGGGCATGGCAATCCTCGACCGCCCGGTGGCCCTGGTGGAACCAGCCACACTGCGTCAGGAGATAGCCCAGCTTCGATCCTTCAAAGCCGAACCCGCTCCAGGCGATCTCGGAATGGGAGCAGGCCCACGCCTTGACTTGGAAGTCCTTGGACAGGCGCTCACAGAAGGGACGATCAAAGCGGGCGTTGTGCGCGATGACCAACTCCGCCGGCGCAATGAACCTCTCCACTGCCTCAAGATCGAGCACCTGGCCGGCGACCATGTCAGGCGTGATGCCGGTCAGGCGAGTGATGTCAGGACTGATAGGTACGCTCGGCTCACGTAAGCCATTGAACGTCCCAATCACATCACCGATCCGGCCTTCCTCATCATAGGTGAAGGCAACCATGCCGAGTTCGATGACCCCGTCTCTTGTGTGATCAAGACCTGTGGTTTCGGTGTCGAGGATGACGGCGATCTTCTCGCCTTGGCTTGGATTACGGGACACGACGATGGGGCGCGGTGTCAATCGGCGCAGAACGCGGTAGTCGCCTGTGGCCTCCAGCATCCGCGCGGCGGTCTCATAGTCAGGAGCCTTGAAGGACTCGCTGCGTTGCCTGGCCTTGATGACAATCTCATCGACGGGACGCGTCTTGATCGGACCCGGCGGTGCATCGTAGTCTAAGAAAAGGTCAGCTTGGCCTCGCATTCCCACACCTTCTGCCCGCCAACAGGACAGGCCCACGCGTCGGGCCCGGCGGGGCAGACTAGAGGGTGCGAGTCGCCAGATCGTTAATGCACAAGATAGGCGGGAGGGAGTACAAACTGTGGAGTGGTTGGTCTGTCTCGATCGTGGGGGCAGATCTGTTATACAAGGTTACAGCGGGAGTGCTTTGAACCCAGTCCGGATTTACAATCTGACCCTTGTTTTCTGAAGCGCCTCATACGATTTCACGTGGTCCTAATGGTGAGCCTGGACCATGACAATCCATTTTCCCTTCGACAACACCTACGCGCGCCTGCCTGATCGGTTCTATGCGCGCATAGAACCCGAAGCCGTCACAGCTCCGAGGCTCATCCGGCTGAACCGGGATCTCGCGTTACACCTCGGCCTCGACCCTGATCACCTCTCCAGCACTGATGGAGTTGAGCTTTTGTCCGGCAACCGCGTTCCGGATGCGGCCGAGCCCATCGCCATGGCCTATGCCGGGCACCAGTTTGGACAATTCGTGCCGCAGCTCGGCGATGGTCGTGCCATCCTCCTCGGTGAAGTGGTCGACCAAAATGGCATCCGTCGGGACATTCAGCTCAAAGGCTCAGGTCCGACACCCTTTTCGCGCCGCGGCGATGGGCGGGCGGCATTGGGACCTGTCCTGCGTGAGTATCTCCTCAGCGAGGCAATGGCGGCGCTTGGGCTGCCGACAACGCGTGCGCTCGCCGCGGTGTTAACCGGGGAGACCGTTGTCCGGGAGACACCACTTCCCGGTGCGGTTCTCACCCGGGTGGCGTCGAGCCATATTCGGGTCGGCACGTTCCAGTTCTTTGCAGCCCGGCAGGATACGGAAGGGCTACGCCTCCTCGCGGACTACGTCATCGCCCGGCACTACCCGCACGCTGCCGAAAGCGACCATCCCTACCGCGCGGTCCTCGACCAGGTGATCGCCGCCCAGGCAGACCTTATTGCCCGTTGGCTGCACATAGGCTTCATCCATGGAGTCATGAACACCGACAACATGTCCGTCGCCGGCGAGACGATCGACTACGGGCCGTGCGCCTTCATGGATGCCTACGATCCGGCGACAGTCTTCAGCTCCATCGACCGGCAGGGCCGCTACGCCTATGGCAACCAGCCGCGCATCGGCCTCTGGAATTTGACGCGGCTGGCCGAGACGCTTCTGCCGCTCCTGTCTGAGGACGAGGAGAAGGCCGTGGCTGAAGCGAGCGAGGCGCTCGAAGCTTTCGCGGGCAAGTTCGAGGCGGCCTATCACGCGGGGCTCAGGCGCAAGCTCGGGCTGCTGACGGAGCGCGAGGAGGACCCGACGCTTGCCGGTGATCTCCTGAAGGCCATGGCCGAGAACCAGGCTGACTTCACCCTGACCTTCCGGCGGCTGAGCGATGCTGCCGCTGGTCTTGAGGGAGACGAGGCCGTCCGAAACCTCTTCATCAATCCACTTGCTTATGATGCTTGGGCCACCCGCTGGCGCGAGCGGTTGAGCCTTGAACCGCAAGACGATTTCAACCGCCAAGCGGCCATGCGCGCGGTTAATCCAGCCTTTATCCCGCGCAATCATCGCGTGGAGGCGATGATACAAGCTGCGGTGGAGCAGGGCGACTTTGCTCCGTTCGAGGAGCTTCTGATGGTCCTCTCGCGCCCCTATGAGGATCAGCCAGCTTTCGCCCACTATTCCGAACCACCGGAACCACACCAGCGCGTCTATCGGACATTCTGCGGGACGTAACGCCAGACGGCCGCCTCAGTCGCTTCGCACCTGGGTTGTTCACCACATCTGGTGCTGCACCTCCAGCGTCAGACGTGGAACTCCCCTGGACATCGAAATCTCTCCGCGGCTTTTACCCCCGCCCAGTGACCATTCTGCATGCTGGACGGAGGAACGGCGGGATGCGTGAGAATTCAGCTGGCCGGGGCAGCCAAATGCCGGAACATATATTGGCGTGCTTCGTCGTCCATCTCAGTTTTGAAGCTGTGCTTCTCCTTAATCGCGGAAGCGGCCTGAGTGGCCGGGCGAGCGCTGATCTCGTCAAAGAGACG
>JAJFBI010000263.1 GCA_020697385.1 Microvirga sp.
CGCGAACGCTTTGGCAAGCCGCACCTCGCGCATCTGCCCATCGGTGCCTATGAGCCACGCTGGTTCATGGAGCCGCAGCACATGAACCCGGAGGACGCCGTGAAGGTGCTCACCATCATCGAGGCCGAGCAGGCGCTCGGCCATCATTGGGGCACGTTCCGCCTCACCGACGAAGGCGTCGAGGAGCCGCCGCAGGATCTGGCCGTCGCTTTGCAGAGGGCCGAGATCCCGGAAGACCGCTTCAGGGCGTTGCGGCCTGGCGAGGTGTGGTCCCCGTCAGTGTAAGGATCGGCTCCGCGAGATCATGCGGAGAATCCACGAGGCGTGCGACGCCAGCATCCAGCAACTCCTGCCGGGACCCGTAGCCCCAGGTCACGCCAATCGACGCAAGTCCGTTGGTCCTCGCCCCGATGGCATCATGCTTCCGGTCGCCGATCATCACGGCTCCCGCCGGGTCGAATCGTTCCTGCTCGAGGATATGCCGGATGAGATCGCGCTTGTCGGCATTGCGGTTGTCGAGCTCTGAGCCGTAGATCTCGATGAAGAACCGCGACAGCTCGAAATGGTCGAGGATCCGGCGCGCGAAGATGTGGAGCTTCGACGTCGCCACATAGAGGCGGACGCCCCTCTCATGCAGATTCTGAAGGAGGGACGGGATGCCCGCATAGACCTCGTTCTCGAACAGGCCGACATCGCCGTAGCGCTCGCGGTAGAGGCGCACGGCCTCCTGCACTTCGTCCGTTCCGCCCAGAAGCTCCGTGAAGCCTGCGATCAGCGGCGGGCCGATCATCCAGGTGAGCTCGTCCGCCTCGGGAACAGGACGTCCCAATCGGTCCAGGGCATATTGGACCGAGCGGGTGATGCCAGCCTTCGGGTCGGTCAGGGTCCCGTCGAGGTCGAAGAGAGCGATCATCGCAGGCTTCATTCCTTCGGCTGAACGTAGATGTTCACCTCGAAGTTGGTGTCCTGCGAATCCGTGAAGTCGCTCACGTATTCCTCGATGAACGCGTCCTTGGCCACGATCTCCTTGATGTCGAGATAGGCTGTGATCGTCTCGTAGGTGCCGTCGATCTCGTCATAGGCGTCCTTGTGCACGAAGCGGAAGGACTTGCCCTCGGGCGTCTTGCCGAACTTGATTTCGGGGGTGAGCTCGGTCCTGCCCTCCGGCACCTTCGCGATCGGCACCATGGCCTCGTATTTGAAGCCGTTGTCGTCGGTGTCGACGAAGATCGTGAGCGGCCGGCCCGCAGGCTCGATCCCGGCCTTCTTCAGCTCGTCTCCGATCTTGGTGAAGGCGTTCTTCAGGTTGTCGTAGGCCTCGTCCCAGGCGCTGATGCCAGCGAGCACCACTGTGTTCTTCGCCACGAGCACGCCCTCCTCCACCCCGGTCGGATCGCTCGGATTCGGGAACAGGGTCGAGCGGGCCGCCTCCTGCGCCGGGGCCGGGCTGGTGGGGGCCGCGGGCGCCGGGGTAGCGGGAGCTGGCTGAGCCGTCGCGGGAGATTGCGGTTGGGCCGGATTGTCCGGCGGAGTGGCCGGGGCCGTTTGAGCCTGTGGTGCGGGCTCAGGTGCCGCTGGAGCCGCCGGAGGTGGTGCAGCGGGGATGGTCGAGGGCGCAGGCGCCTCGATTGCTGCCGGTGGCGGGCTTGCCGGAGGAGGCGTCTGCGCCAGTGCCACGCCGGAGCAAAGGGCCAGGATCAGGACAGGATGAGAGAAGCGCAGCCGCATGTGAAGAACGCCTTACCCGCGAATCAAGAAGGGATACCTTGCTGCACCATATGGGGCTTTGAACAATGCTGCGAGAGCATCCCCGAGCCGCTGTGGAGAGACGGATTGCAGCAGGGCTGCCCAACAATTGGTTGGATTGACAGCACGATGCTCTCCCGGAAGCTGGAGCCGATGTCCTATGCTCGTGCTACGTCTCCTCACCCCGGGGCCTATCTATGACGCAGGACTTTCTGATCTTTGCCCTGATCGGCTTCGGAGCACAGCTCGTCGACGGGGCCCTCGGCATGGCCTTCGGGGTTCTATCCACCACGAGCCTGCTCGCCTTCGGGGTGCCGCCGGCGACCGCAAGCGCCGTCACCCATGTGACGGAAATCTTCACCACGGCCGCCTCCGGCACCTCTCATGTGCTCCACCGCAACGTGAACTGGCGCCTCGTGGCCCGGCTGGCGCCGGCCGGCATGATCGGCGGCGGCATCGGGGCCTTCATCTTGGCCAATATCGACGCCAAGACTATCCAGCCCCTGGTATCGGCCTATCTCCTGGCGATCGGCCTCTACATTGTCTTCAAAGCCTTCCGGCCTCTCTGGCCCAGGGAGGTGCGCGATTGGCTCGTCCCCTGGATCGGCGCGGGCGGCGGCCTGCTCGACGCCATGGGCGGGGGCGGATGGGGGCCCATCGTCACCAGTTCCCTGATCGGCCGGGGCCATGCGCCCCGGCAGGTGATCGGATCGACGAACCTCACGGAATTCCTCGTCACCACGGTGATTTCCGCCACCTTCATCGTGACCTTGGGCTGGTCGGAGCTGAGCTCGGCGGCGGGGCTCATCTTCGGCGGTGTGCTGGCGGCTCCGCTCGGCGGGCTGGTGGTGAGCCGTGTGCCGACCCGGCCGCTGATGGTGGGCGTCGGGCTGATCATCATTGCTACCAGCATTCCGCGGATCCTCGCGGCGTTTTAGTCTCCGTTGCCGCAGGGCTTCTCGACCCCTCTCGCGATTTCCGACACTTTCAGCCATATACGGCTGCATGAGTGCTCTTTCGAACAGCCGCTTCCTGAAAATGAACGGTCTCGGCAACGAGATCACCGTGCTCGACCTGCGCGGCTCCCCCCATCGCGTGAGCGCCGCGGAGGCGCGGGCCATCGCGGCCGATCCGCGCTCGCGCTTCGACCAGCTCATGGTGCTGCACGATCCCGTGACCCCGGGCACCGATGCCTATATGCGCATCTACAACACGGACGGCTCGGAATCCGGCGCCTGCGGCAACGGCACCCGCTGCGTTGCCTGGGCGATGACCGCCGACCCGATCATGAGCCGCCCCGTGGACCACGACCTGGTGCTCGAGACCAAGGCCGGGCTCCTGCCCGTGGAGCGTGTCTCGGACCGGGTCTTCACCGTCGACATGGGCCCGCCGCGGCTCGCCTGGAACGAGATTCCCTTACGCGATCCCTATCCGGACACCCGCACCATCGCGCTCGACACCCGGCTCCCCGATGCACCCGAGCTGCAGGGGCCGTCGGCGGTGAGCATGGGCAATCCGCACGTGATCTTCTGGGTCGGGAATGCGGAAGCCTATGACCTTGCCGCCATCGGCCCGGTCTTTGAGCACGATCCGGCCCTACCCGAGCGCGCCAACATCTCCTTTGCCCAGATCACCGGCCCCGAGCACATCGTGCTGCGTGTCTGGGAGCGCGGCGCCGGTGCGACCCGGGCCTGCGGTTCGGCCGCCTGCGCCACCCTCGTGGCGGCCGCCCGCAAAGGCCTCACCGGCCGAAAAGCGCTCGTGGCGCTGCCCGGCGGCGATCTCGTGATCGAATGGCGCGAGAGCGACGACCATGTGCTCATGACCGGGCCGACCGAGCTGGAGCACGAGGGCACCCTCTCCGCGGCCCTCTTCTCGGAGGTCGCCTGATGGCCGTGGAGGTCGTCACCTTCGGCTGCCGCCTCAACATCTACGAGTCGGAGACCATGCAGCGCCACGCGGAAGGCGCGGGCCTCGGTGAGGTCGTGATCGTCAACACCTGCGCGGTCACGGGCGAGGCGACGCGCCAGGCGCGCCAGTCCATCCGCAGGATCGCCCGCGAAAAGCCGGGCACGCGCATCATCGTGACGGGCTGCGCGGCGCAAGTGGAGCCGGAAACTTTTGCCGCCATGCCGGAGGTGTCTCAGGTCGTTGGCAACCACGAGAAGATGAAGGCCGAGACCTGGGCCGGGATGCGCGATTTCGGTGTCGGCGCCTCGGAAAGAGTTCTGGTCAACGACATCATGGCGGTGAAGGAAACCGCCATGCACCTCATCGACGGCCTGCGCGGGCACACCCGCGCCTTCGTGCAGGTGCAGAACGGCTGCGACCACCGCTGCACCTTCTGCATCATCCCCTACGGCCGCGGCAATTCCCGCTCCGTGCCCATGGGCGCGGTGGTGGATCAGGTGCGCACATTGGTGGAGCACGGCTCCCGCGAGGTGGTGCTCACCGGCGTCGACATCACGAGCTACGGCCGGGACCTGCCGGGCGAGCCGAAGCTCGGCACCCTGGTGAAGGGCATCTTACGCCACGTGCCGGAGCTGGAGCGCCTGCGCATCTCCTCGATCGACTCGGTGGAGGCCGATGACGACCTGCTCGACGTGATCGCCAATGAGCATCGCCTGATGCCGCATCTGCATCTCTCGCTGCAGGCTGGCGACGATATGGTCTTGAAGCGCATGAAGCGCCGGCACCTGCGTGGCGACGCCATCGCGTTCTGCGAGCAGGTGAAGCGCCTGCGCCCGGACATGATTTTCGGTGCCGACATCATCGCGGGCTTCCCGACCGAGACGGAAGAGATGTTTTCGCGCTCCCTCGACATCGTTGAGGAATGCGATCTCACGCATCTCCACGTCTTCCCCTTCTCGCCCCGCCCCGGCACGCCCGCCGCCCGCATGCCCCAGGTGGCACGCGATGTGGTGAAAGACCGGGCGCGACGGCTGCGCGAGAAAGGCGAGGCGGCGTTGCTCAAGCATCTCACCGCAGAGGTCGGTACGCGCCGCAACGTGCTGATCGAGCTGAACCAGCTCGGCCGCACGGAAGGGTTTACGCCGGTGCGTTTCACCAGGCCGGTGACGCGGGGCGAGATCATGCAGGTCACCATTGCCGGGCACGACGGCAAGGAGCTGCTGGCAGCTTAAGGCACGCCACACGCCTGCACCCACTCGCGCATGTGCGCAGGCACCGGCGCTTCCACGAGGATCGGAGGCTTCTTCGGATAGAGCGGTACGGTCACGCTTTTTGCATGCAGGTGCAGCCCCGGTCCGCCGAATCGTGGCGCCGTGCCGTAGATCGGATCGCCCAGGATCGGAAAGCCCGAGGCTTGGCAATGGACGCGCAGTTGGTGAGTGCGGCCAGTGATAGGGCGCAGTTCGAGCAGGGTGAGCC
>JAJFBI010000264.1 GCA_020697385.1 Microvirga sp.
CGCAGGCTTCATCCGCGGGCCAAGATCCCCGCCGGCACCATCATGATCGGCGGCGAGCAGGCCGGCATCGCCCCCATGGACATGCCGAGCGGCTGGCACAATCTCGGCCTGACGCCTGTGCGGCCCTACGCACCGGAGCGCGATCCGGTTTTCCTGTTCGCGGCCGGTGATGAGATCGTCTTCGAGCCCGTCGACGCCTCGCGCTGGGAGGCGATGGAGAAGGCCGTTCAGGCCGGCGAGCCTGTGGCCGAGGAGATTCGCCCATGATCGACCTCGTGGTGAAATCCTGCGGCCCCATGACGGCCCTGCAGGATCGCGGCCGCTTCGGCTATCAGGGCTTCGGCGTCTCGCCCTCGGGCGCCATGGACCGCCGCGCTTTGGCGATGGCCCTTCACCGTTGAAGGCGGCGACCTTCACCTTGCCGTCGCCGGCGCGGGCGCATCCGTCAGCATCGACGGCAACCCCGTCCCGCCCCTGACATCCTTCGTTCTGAAGGAGGGCCAGAGCCTGGAGGTGGGGCACCCGCGGACCGGCACCTTCGCGTATCTGGCCGTCGCCGGAGGCGTTGCGGTCGAGCCGCAATTGGGAAGCGTCTCGTTTCATCTGCGCTCCCGCCTCGGTGGCCTGAAAGGGGCACCGCTCCAGGCTGGAAACCGCCTGTCGTGCCGGCCGGAGAACCAAGCGGGCGAGCCAATGCAGCTGACCGTGGATGTCCTTGAGGAGACCGGCCCCTTACGCGTGATGATGGGGCCTCAGGATGATTATTTCACGCCGGAAAGCATTTCTTTGCTTCTGGAAAGTGAATTCACCATCAGCCCCCAGGCCGACCGGATGGGCTTTCAACTCACGGGCCCCAAACTCGAGCACGCCAGAGGCTTCAACATCGTGTCGGATGGGATCGTCGACGGCCATATCCAGGTGCCTGGCAGCGGTCAGCCCATCGTGCTGATGCGCGACCGCCAGACGGCGGGCGGCTACCCGAAGATCGCCACCGTGATCAGTGCCGATCTCGCCCGCCTTGCGCAGATGCGCCCGGGCGCGAAGCTGCACTTCAAGGCCGTGGAGCGGGACGAGGCCGTGGCGGCGGCGCGGCAGCTGAAGGACTGGATCGCCTCACTTCCCTCAAAGCTCACACCCGTGCGCTTCGATCTGACTACGGAGCATTTGCTCAGTCGCAATCTCATCGGCGGTACGGTCGACGCGCTCTCCTCTGCATCGCACGAATGAAAAGGGCGCCGCAACGGCGCCCTGACCCTTCCCAAAAGTTGGCTCGTCAATCTCCCACCTCATCCTGAGGAGCAGACGCAGTCTGCGTCTCGAAGGAGGATCCAGAGAGCACTGGAACCTCCTTCGAGACGGATTGCTCAAGCAATCCTCCTCAGGATGAGGTCAATGGAGTGGAAAACCTCTTCGATCCAGCCTCTCAGGTCGTGCGGACACCGCTCTCGTCGATACGATCCGGCGCGCCGGAAGCCTTTGCCTCGCGACGGCGTTCGTGCAGCACATATTCGGTATAACCGTTGGGCTGCTCGGCGCCTTTGAAGACTAGATCGCAGGCGGCGCGGAAGGCGGGGCCATCGAAGTTCGGCGCCATCGGCCGGTAGAGCGAGTCGCCAGCATTCTGCCGGTCGACCACTTCGGCCATGCGGCGCAGGGTCTGCATGACCTGATTCTCGCTGACGATGCCATGACGCAGCCAGTTGGCGAGGTGCTGGCTGGAGATGCGCAACGTCGCCCGATCTTCCATGAGACCCACATCATGGATATCCGGCACCTTTGAGCAGCCGACGCCCTGGTCGATCCAGCGCACCACATAGCCGAGGATGCCCTGGCAGTTGTTGTCGAGTTCCTGCTGCACCGCATCGGGAGCCCAGTTCGACTGCGACACCGGAATGGTCAGGATGTCCGAGAGTTTGGCACGCGAACGCGTCTTCAGCTCCTCCTGTCGTGCCGGCACGCTCACCTGGTGATAGTGCAGCGCATGGAGGGTCGCGGCGGTGGGCGACGGAACCCAGGCGGTGGTGGCGCCGGACTGCGGGTGGCCGATCTTCTGGGCCAGCATGTCGGCCATCTTGTCGGGCGCGGCCCACATGCCCTTGCCGATCTGCGCCTTGCCGGGCAGGCCGCAGAGCATACCCACATCCACGTTGTTGTCCTCGTAGGCCTTGATCCAAGGCATCGACTTCATGTCGTTCTTGCGGATCATGGGGCCGGCTTCCATCGAGGTGTGGATCTCGTCGCCCGTGCGGTCGAGGAAGCCGGTGTTGATGAACACGATGCGCTCGGCCGCCGCGTGGATGCAGGCCTTGAGGTTGACGGAGGTGCGCCGCTCCTCGTCCATGATGCCCATCTTGAGGGTGTTGCGGGGGAGATCCAGCATGCTCTCGACGGCGGCGAAGAGGTCGTTGGCGAACGCCACCTCATCCGGCCCGTGCATCTTCGGCTTCACGATATAGACCGAGCCCGCGCGGCTGTTGCGCAGGGAGCCTGCCCCTTTCAGATCGTGGATGGCGATGAGCGACGTGATGGCCGCGTCGAGAATGGTCTCAGGGATCTCCTCGCCGTTCGCGTCGAGCACCGCATCGGTGAACATGTGGTGGCCCACATTGCGCACCAGCATGAGGCTGCGTCCGTGCAGGCGAATCTCGCCGCCGTTCACGCTCGTATAGACCCGGTCCGGGTTGAGACGGCGCTCGACGGTGCGTCCGCCCTTCTCGAAGCTCTCGACCAGATCGCCCTTCATCAGCCCGAGCCAGGTGCGATAGACCTCGACCTTGTCGTCGGCATCGACGGCGGCCACCGAGTCCTCGAGGTCCATGATGGTGGAAACGGCCGATTCCATCACCACATCGGCGACACCGGCCGAGTCCTCGGCCCCGATGGCATGGGAGCGGTCGATGCGGATGTCGAGATGCAGATTGTTGTGGCGCAGCAGCACCGATGACGGGCTTGCCGCCTCGCCCTGGTAGCCGACGAACTTGGCCGGATCGGCAAGCCCTGTCTCGCTGCCGTCCCGAAGCGTCACGATAAGGGCCGTGCCCTGGATAGTATAGGAGGCTGCATCCCGATGGCTGCCGCCGGCGAGCGGCGCCGCCTGGTCGAGGACCTCACGGGCACGGGCCACCACCTTGGCGCCACGGGCCTTGTTGTAGCCGCCGGAGCGGACGGCGCCTTCGTCCTCGGGGATCGCATCGGTGCCGTAGAGGGCATCATAGAGACTGCCCCAGCGGGCATTGGCGGCGTTCAGCGCATAACGGGCGTTCGACACCGGCACCACGAGCTGAGGCCCGGCGATGCGGGCGATCTCGTCGTCCACGTTCTGCGTCCTGACCGTAAAATCATCCGGCTCCGGCAGCACATAGCCGATGTCGCGCAGGAACCGCTCGTAGGCGGCCTGATCGAAGGGCTGGCCCTTTCGGGCGCGATGATACTCGTCGATCTGCCCCTGGAGCTTGTCGCGGATGGCGAGCAGTTCGCGGTCGCGAGGGGCGAACTCCTTCACGAGACCGGCCAGCCCCTTCCAGAAGGCATCGGCCGATACGCCGGTATAGGCCAGCGCCTCCCGCTCGATGAAGTCATGAAGAACCGGGGCGACCTGGAGGCCGTTCGTCTGGATGCGCGTCATCGTTCCCGCTTTCGGTGGATTTGAAGATCCTGGCCTTAGCTTAAGGCGTTGCGACTAAAAATGAAGATGAGCGCCGTTTCCATGAGACCAAGGGCTGATAATGCGGACGGTCAACAAAAAAGCCGCCCGAGGGCGGCTTCTTGGAAAGATTTGGTGGAGCCAGGCGGGATCGAACCGCCGACCTCTTGCATGCCATGCAAGCGCTCTCCCAGCTGAGCTATGGCCCCATCTGAGCCGCGGTGCATGGGGGCACCGCGGCGAACTCTTGTGAAATCAGAGGCGCCTCTATAGTCGCCTCTGATCTGAGGTTCAAGCCTCTTCGTCGTCTTCCAGATCGCTGTCGATCAGGTCGGACACGTCGTCGTCGCCCTCTTCCTCGTCCTCGAGGAAGGTGTCGTCATCGGCAACGTCGTCGGCCACCTCGATGTCGTCATCGACCGGGATGTCCTTCTCGTTCTCGTCGGCCTCGACCTCGTCGAGGGAGACCATCTCCGGACCGGCTGCCTCGAGCTCGGTCTCGTCGTCATCGGCCACGGCGGCGGCACGGGCCGCCACGGGAGCGGCCACGCGGGTCGTCATGGCGGTTGCCTGGAACACGGTGCCGCATTTCGGGCAGACGGCCGGGTCCTTGTTGAGGTCGTAGAATTTCGCGCCGCAGCTCATGCACTGGCGCTTCAAGCCGAGTTCCGGTTTGGCCACGGGTGATTGCCTTGGATAAGTGTGAATGGTTGGGAAGGCTCCGTTAGTCGGCAGGGCATGGCTTGTCAAATAGGAAATTGCAGAGGCAAGGGCCGAGCTTGACCCAGCTTGCGCGTGACGGCGGGAAAACCCCGTGTTAGGAGCCCGCCCTGACGAGAAGGCTCTGAGGAACTCAAACACGATGTCGCACGCGCACGGAACGCCCTCCCCGGTCGCCAGCAGGTCCGGAGCGCCCCTGAAAGGGCACATCCGCGTTCCCGGCGACAAGTCGATCTCCCACCGCTCCATGATCTTTGGGCTTCTTTCCATCGGCGAAACCAGGGTCGAGGGCCTGCTGGAGGGCGATGACGTGCTGCGCACCGCTGAGGCCTGCCGGGCGCTCGGCGCCACCATCACCCGCGAGGGACCCGGCCGCTGGCGGATCGTCGGCGTCGGCATCGGCGGACTGACCGAGCCCAAAGGTGTGCTCGATTTTGGCAATGCCGGCACCGGCTCGCGCCTCATGATGGGGGTCGCCGGCAGCCACCCGATCACCTCGACCTTTGACGGCGATGCCTCTTTAAGGAAGCGTCCCATGCGCCGGATCCTCGATCCGCTCGTCCAGATGGGCGTGACCGTGGTGAGCGAGGCCGAGGGCGGGCGGGTGCCCCTGACCCTGCGCGGCCCCCGCGAGACGCTACCCATCACCTATGAGACGCCCGCCGCCTCGGCCCAGATCAAATCGGCGATCCTGCTCGCCGGCCTCAACTCTCCCGGCAAAACCACGGTAATTGAGCGCGAGGCCACCCGCGACCACACCGAACGGATGCTGCGCCATTTCGGCGCGAGCGTGGAAGTTGAGCCTCACGGCGCCGATGGCCGCGCCATAGCCCTGCAGGGCCAGCCGGAGCTGCGCGGCACCGACATCGTGGTGCCGACCGATCCCTCCTCCGCTGCTTTCCCCCTGGTAGCGGCTCTGATTACCCCTGGGTCGGACATTGTGATCGAGGGCGTGATGATGAATCCGCTCCGCACCG
>JAJFBI010000265.1 GCA_020697385.1 Microvirga sp.
TGTGCCAGGACTCTGAGGCGGACGGGCATCGGGTCTCGGGGCAGATCGTTCTTGACGCGGATTGAAACGTTCTCGGGTTTTTGGCGGCCGGGCGCTGGACCTAGTCTTTTGGGCCTGTGCGCCTCCTCGTTAGATGCCTTGGCAGTAACGCACCTAGTTCGCGTCTCGTTCCATTGGGAGCGCAGTCTTTGTCAAGGACACCACCCCACTCGAGAGACACCTTGAGGCGATCGCGCCGGCAGCAACTTTCAGTCGCTCTCAGAACGCTTTTCTATCAGGAGGTTTGCTGCGGCTTTCCCCATATGGTCGCACGAATGCGGTTCAGCATGCGCCCTTCCTTGCGGCGGCGGCGACTGTTCTTACGCGCCGAATGCGCTCGGCAGCGGGCGCTGATGAGCCCCAGCGTGACGCTGGTCTCGCCGGGCGGTCTGCAGTTTCTGGACGAGGTCGGTCGTTCTGGTGAACAGAAGCAGAGCGTCCGGTTCTGCAAGCTGGCAAAGGACACCCTATGATTGGATCGTATAGATGAACGGGGAAACCGTCTGGTCGGCGTCACGGTCCTTTATTCAGTTGTTCATTGCCGTCGAAACAGACAGCCAACATGTGCTGCGCTGCGTATGTGACAATGCATTGGGTAAGCTCGGCGTCGGAAAAGAGGGAGCCGGGAAGGGCAATGCGCAGCGCCCGGATGGTATCCGCTGTCGATACTGGTATTTCTTGGGAACACATGGAAGCAAGATGACAATCGAGCACCTCTTCCATGGTCAGATGATACCTTGGCGGGTTGCCCATGAGGGTTCCTCCCATACCCGGGTATTTGCCAGAGTGCCGGAAAGGTTGGAGACGCGCTAGGCTCTGTCCGTTATCGGACGTTTCGGAAGCTGCCACGTATCCGGAGCGGATTGTCTGCGGAGCAGCTTGTTTCCGGCTTCGTGTCTGAGCCTCAGTGCAACTGCCCGATAAGTCGTCGATACTGCTCCTCGGGCACTCCATAGGACCCATTGGCTATGTCTTCCAATCCTTCTCGGTCAATTACCAGGACCTGACTGCGCAAGGATCGAATGACTTCTTTGCCCTCCAACGCGTGGAGGGCTTCGGTGACGCCGGGGCGCCGCACCCCGAGCATCGTGGCCAGAAACTCGTGTGTCAGTTCCAGCCTGTCGCCGTCGACCCTGTCATGGACCATCAAAAGCCATCGCGCGAGCCGTTCCTCGATTTTGGCTTGACCGTTGGCCAGAGCCGTGTGGGCGGTCTGGGTAAGGAAGGCCTGGATGTAGCGAAGAAGGAGCGGTCGCAGGCTCGGAAGACCCGACATCGCGCTTTGAAAATCCTGGGCATGCACACGCCACGCCGAGCCTGCCACCTGCATGTATGTTTCGTTCGGAGACTGATCATCACCGAGTACAAGGGCTGTTCCGCTCATTCCATCCCGGCCAATGAGTCCCGCTTCTATGCTGCGCCCGCCCGGCATCGTCGCGACCACAGACGCGATACCGTCCTCGAGGAAGTGGGCGTACTCGATCGGTGCGTTCGCCGTTTCCAAGGGCGTCCGGAGCTCCAGATCGACCAGTTGGAAACGCGGCTCCAGATACTCGATATCTTCCTCTGAAAGATTCCTCAGCAATCTATTCTGGGATGATTTGAACGAGACCAATGCTGTTCTTCCCTAACAGGGACGAGCACATGTCTCTCTCGCAATCAGCCACCCCCATTCACTGCGTGCGGCCGATACTCAACCTTACGCCGGTTCGAGCAAGATGGCGAATCGAGGAAAGCCGACACTTGCAAAAGCTGAGGGAGGCTGCTCCCAGTCTAAGGAACCGAGATGGCGCTGACGAGGTGGCGGTCCGCCGACTGGATTTGCGCGGATCGAAACGCTGCCGGCCCTGCAACCCAGCCCTGCATCAATGGTGCAAAGCTCGCCGCAGGCATCAGTAATCTCGCCGGGATCCTAGGCTCTCCGATCTTTCACAGCTGGTGGGCAGCGACCACGTCGACGCTGTGGCGCGGCTAGTCTACGGCATCGTGGCCTCGCTGCACCCTAGCAGAGCCGGATGCCGGTCGCGCGCCTGGCGGCGCGTCATAGGGTCCTCGCGGAGACGTCATGGGGCGGGGGCGGCGGCCGCCCAACCCCTTGCTGCCGCTGGCAGGCACCAAGTTGGTGCGGCCATGCCGAGAGGGGGTGCAGTGGCATGCAGCCGGTGAATAGTGCGAGTAATGCATTGGCTCCTTCCATGATTCCCTCGCCCTTCACGACTGATGGAGTGATTTCGTCAATCAGCCCGCCTGGCGTCGCTGCGCCGCCGACCGGCCTCGGCCCGCTGCAGCTCCTCCATGAGGTCGCGCAGCCGTTCGGGCAACCCGAGGTCCGTCGAGAAAGTCGGCAGCGACGACAAATACCGCGTCACCTCGGGCGAACCGAGTCGACTGCGGATTTCATCGGCCAAGGCAGCCGATCTGTTGGCCTTGTGGCAGGTCATCTTGTTCAGTCTTCCACCGGCCGAAGCATACCCGCGGTGTCGCGCGGGATAAGACAACTGCTATCTCGCGCCACTTTTCGCGGCAGGTGTCCGCGACACCCACCCGGGAACTTTCCCCCAAGCCGGATGTCAGTCACTACGGCGTCGAACTTGCAGCACGAGATTTCGTAAAGCGCTTGTTCGTCGCGGAAACAGTCGCTCAGGCTGCTCAACAGCATTGCGTCGTCCTCGACGATCAACATGCAACTGCTCATCCTGGAGCGGGTTAATAGGAACCCGCCTCTTTCGAAAGCAGTTGGCATTGTGGGTGACGCCGTCCTACCGAACGGCCAATGAGAGAAAATGCCTTGGTTTGGCCTTTGTTCCATTTTTCGTTCGTTTTCAGACAAAGAAAATTCTCTCTTCACATCGAGCAACTTGTCCGCTTTTTAATAGGCACGCCGAGTGCGGGGGTCATGACTTGCGAGCAAACGACACTTTCCCGTTCCTGGATGGCGGCGGAACGATGGCGGCGGCTATCCGGGAATACGATTGGGAATCCACGTCGTTGGGGCCGATCGAGGGCTGGAGCGCAGCCCTGAGGACGGCTGTCGGAATCATGCTGAGTTCCCGTTTCCCCAAGTGCATAACGTGGGGTCGCGACCTCGTCACCATCTACAACGACGCTTTCAAGCCAATACTCGGGGAAAAGCCGGAAGCATTGGGACGGCCGTTCGCGGACGTCTGGAGGGAGGCCTGGGACACGATCGGTCCGATCGCGGAGAGGGCCTATGCTGGCGAGGCCACGTTTATCGAGGACTTTCCTCTCGTGGTTCATCGGCACGGCTATCCCGAGCAGGCGTGGTTCACCTTCTGCTATAGTCCCATCCGCGACGGTGCAGGCAAGGTCGCCGGAATGATGGATACGGTCATCGAAACCACCGGGAAAGTCATCGTCGAGCGGAACTCGCGCCTCATCAATGCCGAACTGGCGCATCGCATGAAGAATACGCTGGCCATGGTTTCTGCGATTGCGACGCAGACGTTGCAGTCGGCTGCATCGAAGGAAGAGGCCAAGGCTACTCTGGTAAAGCGGCTATCTGCCCTCGGCAACGCTCATTCAGTCCTCACGGGAGCAAGCTGGGTCGGCGCTCCGATCCGGGCGGTGATCGAGGGCGCGCTTTCTCCGTTCGAATCCGTGAGTGGCGGCCGTATATCTATTGAAGGCCCGCCGCTCGAACTCTCGGCTACGCAGTCCCTGTCGCTCAGCCTGGCGATCCATGAACTCGCCACCAATGCGGTAAAGTACGGTGCCCTTTGCCGCGACACGGGCCATGTGACCCTTTCATGGCAGGCCGGCGAACCCGGATCGGACGACGAGTTCCGGCTGGTCTGGACCGAACACGGCGGTCCAAGCATCGAAAAGCCAAAAAGGCGCGGCTTCGGCTCGCTGCTGATCGAGCAGGTGCTTGCCGCTGATTTCCGAGGGCAGGTTCGCCTCGCATTTGACCCGGAAGGTTTGAGGTGCGAGTTGTCCACCACGATGACGAGCCTGAATCCGGAGGCGGACCACGGTAGTCCGCCAACGTGTCGACCAAGTCCTACGGCTTGACCGCCGATCAACTCGAGTGAGGCCTGCTCGGTGCGTCCTCACCCCAAATCAAACTCAGGCACGACCATTTTTTGCCGAAGTCTACACCCATTATGGTCGGGGTTTTCGGGAACCCCTGCGACGCCGAGCAATCCCACGGTGACTGCCGCAAGCATGGTCCTGGACGCGAGGCGCACATCTGCGAGTTGCGTGTGTCGGTCGTGCTGTGGCCGCCGGCCGGTTCCGCGAAGCATCCCCGAACGCGAAGCCCTTGCGGGCAGTCCGGCAAGGGCGAAGCTCCTAATTCCGGCTGACAGACTGACGTGCTTCTTCAAGGCCGTCTCGGCCGGAATCCGCGTTCTTGCCGAGTTCGGCCAGTTGCTTGAACAGGTCTCGGGCTCGGCTCTCGTCGCCCGAGCCGGTTGCAGCCCTGGCAGCGCCGCGAACGGCTCGGTAGCGATTCGGCTCCTTGTCCAGAACCGCTTCGTACTCCTGCAGCGCGTTTTCGGCCTGCCCGGACGCAAGCAAGAAGTCGGCGAGCATCTCCCGAGCGGGAACAAGCGGGCCGGGTGTCACGACGTGCTTTTCGGTCGCGTCCTCGCGGGCGGCAGCCCTTCTCATTCCCTCGATGCACTCGTCGGACGTGTCCTGCGCACAAAGCACAAGCGTGCCGGCTATGTCCGCCTGGATGTCGATCTGCTCGGCCCAGTAGGCAAGCTTTGCCTGCTTGGCGGCATCGCGCAACGCAATTAGCCGTGCCTGCTGCTCTCTGGCAGAACCCGCATTACCGTTGCGCGCCGCGCCGATCGATTTGGCGAATGCATTCACGGCCTCGGCCTGCGGGTATTTATTCCAGGGATAGGCGTCAGCGGCCGGGGTCAGCGGAAGCTCCAAGGCTCCCTTCCAGTCGTCGGCCTCGAGCGCCAGCCGTGCGGGCATCGCAGCATAGGCGTACGCTGCCGCGAAATTGTCGACCGGTTTCATGCTCCGCGAGCTTTCCAGCGCTTCCCGCGCAGCACGATCCTGGGCCAGCTGCAGATAGCTGTAGACCAGATAATCGTG
>JAJFBI010000266.1 GCA_020697385.1 Microvirga sp.
ACCACACCTTCTTCGAGATGCTCGGCAACTTCTCCTTCGGCGACTACTTCAAGGAGCGGGCGATCGAGCTTGCCTGGAACCTGATCACCAAGGAGTTCGACCTGCCGAAGGACAAGCTCCTCGTCACCGTCTACCACACGGACGACGAGGCGGCGGACCTGTGGAAGAAGATCGCCGGCTTCTCGGATTCCAAGATCATCCGCATCCCGACCTCGGACAATTTCTGGCAGATGGGCGATACAGGCCCCTGCGGCCCGTGCTCGGAGATCTTCATCGACCAGGGCGACAAGCTCTGGGGCGGCCCTCCCGGCAGCCCGGAGGAGGACGGCGACCGGTTCCTCGAGTTCTGGAACCTCGTCTTCATGCAATACGAGCAGATCGAGCCCGGCAACCGCATCGCCCTGCCGAAGCCCTCCATCGACACCGGTATGGGCCTGGAGCGCGTCGCCGCGATCCTGCAGGGCGTGCACTCGAACTACGACACTGACCTGTTCCGCGCGCTCATCGACGCGGTGGCGCATGCCACGGGCGTGGCGCCGGAGGGCGACCGCAAGGTGTCGCACCGGGTGATCGCCGATCACCTGCGCACCTCCTGCTTCCTCGTGGCCGATGGCGTGCTGCCGTCGAACGAGGGCCGCGGCTATGTGCTCCGCCGCATCATGCGCCGCGCCATGCGCCATGCGCAGCTTTTGGGTGCCAAGGACCCGATCATGTACCGCCTCGTGCCGGCTCTCGTGCGCGAGATGGGGCTGGCCTATCCCGAGCTGATCCGCGCCGAGGCGCTGATCGTCGAGACCCTGCGGCTCGAAGAAACCCGCTTCCGCAAGACCCTGGAGCGCGGCCTCGTCATTCTCGACGAGGAAACCCGCAATCTTGCCAAGGGCCAGAACCTCTCGGGCGACACGGCCTTCACCCTCTACGACACCTACGGCTTCCCGCTCGATCTCACGCAGGACGCCCTGAAGCCCCGCGGCATCGGCGTCGACACGGAGGCCTTCGACGCCGCCATGCAGCGCCAGCGCGAAAAGGCCCGTGCGGCCTGGTCGGGCTCCGGCGAGGCGGCGACGGAAACCGTCTGGTTTGCCGTGAAGGAGCGCACCGGCGCCACCGAGTTCCTGGGCTACGATACCGAGACGGCCGAGGGCATCGTCCTGGCGCTGCTCAAGGATGGCAAGGAAGTCGCCGAGCTGAAGGCCGGCGAGAGCGGCCTCGTCGTGCTCAACCAGACCCCATTCTACGGCGAGTCCGGCGGTCAGGTCGGCGATACCGGCGTAATGCAAGGCGAGGGCGCCCGCGTGTTCGTCACCGGCACCGACAAGAAGCTCGGCGACCTGTTCGTGCATCACGTCACCGTGGAGCACGGTTCCCTCAAGCTCAGCCAGTCCCTGGAGCTGACCGTCGATCACGGGCGCCGCTCGGCCGTGCGTTCCAACCACTCGGCGACCCACCTCCTGCATGAGGCCCTGCGCCAGGTGCTCGGCGATCACGTGGCCCAGAAGGGCTCGCTGGTCGCGCCCGACCGCCTGCGCTTCGATTTCAGCCACCCGAAGCCCATCGAGGATGCGGAGCTCACCAAGGTCGAGGAAATCGCCAACAAGGTGCTGCTCCAGAACGAGCCGGTGGTCACCAAGCTCATGGCCGTGGACGAGGCCATCGAATCCGGTGCCCGCGCGCTCTTCGGCGAGAAATACGGCGATGAGGTCCGGGTCGTCTCCATGGGCAAGGCCGACGACAACAAGACTTTCTCCATCGAGCTCTGCGGCGGCACCCATGTGAACCGCACCGGCGACATCGGCGTCGTTACCATCGTGGGTGAAAGCGCGGTCGCGGCCGGCGTTCGCCGTCTCGAGGCCATGACGGGCGATGCCGCTCGCCGCTACCTCGGCGGGGAGAGCCGCAAGCTGCGTGAAGTGGCAAGCCTCCTCAAGACGCCCGTAGACGAGGTCTCGACCCGACTGTCGGCGCTTCTCGAGGAACGCCGCAAGCTGGAGCGCGAGCTCGCTGAGGCGCGGCGCAAGCTCGCCATGGGCGGCGGCGCGTCCGATGGCGGCGATCCGGTCAAGGACGTAGCCGGCATCAAGCTCATGGCCCGGGCGGTCACCGGCGTCGAGATGAAGGATCTCAAGAGCCTCGCCGATGAGGGCAAGAAGCGCCTCGGCTCCGGCGTGGTTGCCATCATCGGCGTCGGCGACGACGGCAAGGCAGGCATCGTGGTCGGCGTCACCGAGGATCTCACCGCCAAGGTCGATGCGGTTGCGCTCGTGCGGGTCGGTTCGGAGAAGCTCGGCGGCAAGGGCGGCGGCGGTCGCCGCGACATGGCCCAGGCCGGCGGTCCCGATGGCGCCCAGGCGGAAGCCGCGCTGGCTGCCATCGAGGCGGCACTGGCGGCGGCTTAACACCACGCCTCATCCCGGACGGCGAAAGCCGGTCCGGGATCGTTCAATGAGAAGGGCGCCTAGTTCTTCGTCACGCGCCAGATCGTGTTCGACAGGTCGTCGGCCACGATCAGAGCGCCCTTTGGGTCCACCGTGACCCCGACCGGACGTCCCCGCGTGTTGCCGTCGTCGACCAGGAAGCCGGACACGAAGTCGATCGGCTCGCCGGCAGGCTTCCCATCGCGGAACGGTACGAAGATCACCCGGTAGCCGACCGGCTTGCTGCGGTTCCAGCTGCCGTGCTCGCCCACGAACACGCCATCGGCAAAGTTCTCGCCCATGGCCGGGGTCGAGAAGGCCACGCCGAGCGCCGCCACGTGCGACCCCAGGGCGTAATCCGGACGGATCGCGGCCGCGACCTTCTCGGGATCCTGCGGTTGGGCGCGTGGGTCGACGTTCTGGCCCCAATAGCTGTAGGGCCATCCGTAGAAGCCGCCCTCCTTCACGGAGGTCAGGTAGTCCGGCACGAGGTTGGGGCCGATCTCGTCCCGCTCGTTTACGACTGCCCAAAGCTGGCCTGAGCCCGGCTGAATGGTCAGCGCCGTGGGGTTGCGCAGGCCGGTCGCATAAGGCTTGTGCGCGCCCGTCTGGGCGTCGATCTGCCAGACCATGGCCCGGTCTTCCTCGGCGTCCATCCCGCGCTCGGTGATGTTGCTGTTGGAGCCTATGCCCACATAGAGGAAGCGCCCATCCTGGCTGGCGGTCATGGCCTTCGTCCAGTGGTGGTTGATCACGGCCGGGAGCTCCGTCACCGTCACGGGCGGGCCGCTCGCCTGGGTCTGTCCGTCCTGATAGGCGAAGCGCACCAGCGCATCCTGGTTGGCGACATAGATCGAGCCGTTCACCAGCGCGAGGCCATAAGGCGCGTTGAGCTTGTCGGCAAAGACGCCCTGCATCTCGTAGGTGCCGTCACCATCGGCATCGCGCAGCAGCGTCAGCCGGTCGCCACCCTTCACCGAACTCTTGCCGAGGCTCTTGATGAAGCCTGCGATCATGTCCTTCGGCCGGAGCGTCGGCGCATAGCCGCCGGACCCCTCGGCCACCAGGATGTCGCCGTTGGGCAGAACCAGGGTCTGGCGCGGGATCTTGAGATCCGTGGCGATGGGCTGAATCTTGTACCCCGCCGGCACCTTGGGCAGATCGTTGCCCCATTGGGCCGGCCTCGGGATCTTCATGGAAGGCAGCAGGCCGCGCTGCGGCTCAGGCAGGTTCGGATTGGCGCCGTATTGCGGCACCTCGGGCTCGCCGTTGCAAGCGGAGAGGACGAGGAGCAGGGTTCCGATCAGGAGGGTCGAGCGGATCATCTCACATCTCCCGTGCGAAATCCGGAATAGCCGATCCAGGCAGCCACGAGGGCGAGCAGCGTCGTGATCGCCGAGAGATAAAGGCCTTCCGGCATGGTCGCCCAGGCGTCCTTGGCGTGGACGAGGGCGTTGACGAAGCCGAGGCCCCACATGATGAGCAGGACGAAGAAATAGATCGCGAGCCGCCCCTTGCCGGCCGGTCCCCGGCGAAACAGGTTGATCAGTGACCAGATCAGGGCGAACCCGCCCCCGACCAGCCCGCCGGCAATGAGCCAGGACGAGAAATTGGCCCATTGGATGTGGAAACTCGCCCGGTAGGCAAAGTCGCTGATCAGTGCGCCCGCGAACAGGGGAAGAGGAAAAGCGAGAAAGATGGCGTGAAGAGGATGGAGCGGTCTTGGATAGTCCGACCGGGATAGGGCAACCACGGCGTCTCCTCCCATGCCTGAACCCGGCCGCGTGCCCGCGTCCTGCAAAGGTTCAATGGATCAATGCACGAGCGGTCACTAGGTTGCGAAAAGAGTCCTGATCCTCACCGCCTCCGGAGGATCTCCACAGCTTCGAAGATTGTGGGTCCTGGCGCCGCTACTTGGCTCAGGGACAGCAGAGAGGCTCGGCATGCACTCAATCGTGGTCCGGGTGCTGCCGCGAGGCCATCTTCCGCAGCTCCTCCGGTGAGGCATCATCCTCCGTCCGCTGGCCGGGGAGGGTGTGCAGCCTCTCGAAGGCGGGCAGCATGCTCTCGATGCCATACTGGATCTCAGGCATGACCCGGCTCGGATCATCGAGGCTGCCGATGGAGACGGTGATGCGGTCGCGCTCCACGTAAGCAAAAGTCAGCGGCGTGCCGCAATCCCGGCAGAACCCGCGCTCGACTGCCTCCGAACTCTTGAAGATGCCGGGCCGGCCCTTGGTCCAGACCAGATCCCTACGCGGCACCCCGGTGAGCGCCGCAAAGTAGCTGCCGAAGGCCTTCTGGCACATGCGGCAATGGCAGATGCTGGCATGGGTCGGCTCGGACATGAGCGCATAGCGCACCGCGCCGCACTGGCAGCCGCCGGTCATGGTGGGGGATTGATCTGCACTCGTTTCAGTTTACCCGATATTCAAGTCTTCCACATGGGAGAATGGCACTTTGGTAACATTGTGATGCAGGGCTTTGAAGCTGTATAACGCTCTCTAACACTAGTCGCATTTTGGGGTGGTATGCAAAAATCTAAGACAACATCTGGAGATTGGTGGTTCCGTATTGCCGCGCTTGTTACGATCTTCTGGATAGGATTCCTCTTTGCGCTTACGGCCTACAGATATGCTGATTATTGGCCGTTGTTTGAGCCAAAGGCCATTCCTAATGATGTCTCAAGTACCCGCCT
>JAJFBI010000267.1 GCA_020697385.1 Microvirga sp.
CTCGTGACCACGACGCCGATGATCGCGCTGTGCATCATCAAGCGCACAGGCACTTCGGCCATTTTCGCGCGGCTCCTGCGCCTTCTCGGCATGGGCAAGATGTTCGTGCCCGGCGGCGGCGAAACCTCGATCTCCACGATGCCATTCAAGGGCAACCGCCTCACCACCGATCCCGTCCGCTATGGCCGCAATGCCGAGGCTGCCCATGCCATCGGGGCCGGTGCCATCGGGGGGCCGACCGTCGCCTGGATCGACGGCGCCTTCCGGTTCATGAAGCGCTTCGCCGATCCGCGCTATGCCATCAAGATCCGCCTGCCCACGCTGATCGTGGCGGCCGGCGCGGATCCGGTCTGCGCGACGCCCGCGACGGAGCGCTTCGCCTCCCGGCTCAAGGCGGGCCGAGTGATCGTCATCCCGGGCGCCCGGCATGAAATCCTCATGGAGCGGGATGTGATCCGGGAGCAGTTCTGGGCCGCCTTCGACGCTTTCATCCCAGGCACGCCCGATCCGGTCGCACCGGGAAAGCGCGACCTGGCGGAGATGGGCTTATCGGCTGAGCAGCTCGATGGCCGCCGCGTGGACCCGGCGGTCGCCCGCAGCGACGATGCGCCCGCCCTCGGCGGCGGACCCGCCGTCCCAGGCGGTGACGATGCCGCCGGCGCCCTCGATGATCGGGATCAGGGCCGCGATGTCGTAAGGCTTTAGCCCCGACTCGACCACGAGGTCGATGTGGCCTGCCGCCAGCATGCAATAGGCGTAGCAATCGCAGCCATAGCGGGCGAGACGGGCGACGCTCTCCACCCGGTCATAGGCGCGCAGCTCGTCGCCGGCGAAGAGGCGCGGGCTCGTGGTGGAGATCACCGCATCCTTGAGCGAAGCGCAGCGGCGGACCTTGAGCTTGCGCTCGCCGCCCGGTCCGCGATAGGTCGCGCTCCCGGTGTCGCCGAAGAAGCGCTCGCCCGTGAAGGGCTGGTGCATCATGCCAAAAACCGGCTGCTTCTTGTGGGTCAGGCCGATCAGCGTGCCCCAGGTGGGAAGGCCCGCGATGAACGCGCGGGTGCCGTCGATGGGATCGAGAACCCAGACGTAATCCGCATCCGCTTGTTCGGCGCCGAACTCCTCGCCGATGATGCCATGGGTCGGAAAGCTGCGCTTGATGAGGTGGCGCATGGTCGCCTCGCCGGCCCGGTCGGCTTCCGTCACCGGGTCGAAGGCGCCGCCACGGGATTTGTCTTCTGTCGCGATGGCGGTGCGGAAGAAGGGAAGGATCGCCTGGCCTGACTGGGTCGCGAGCTCGTTGACGAAATGCGTGAAGTCGATGAGCGCCATACGTGCCAATCCCCTGAAAGACTAATGCAGGCAGCCTTGGCCCGCCTGCATTGAGCTTTTATCAAGCGCCTGTCGCGCGGCAAGAGAGCAGCGGCGAATAAGGATCGAGAACGCATGGATTCCGCGCCCAAGCCCGGCCCGACCCGCTCTGAGACGGCCCTGCTCCTGATCGCCGCCCTGGTGTCGATTTATGCGGTCAGCCAGTTCCTGCGCAATTCCATCGGGGTTATCGCCAACGATCTGGCGCGGGAGCTCGATCTCTCCGCCACCCAGACGGGGCTGCTCTCGAGCGCTTTCTTCTTCTCGTTCGCGGCCGTCCAGATCCCGATCGGCATCCTGATCGACCGTTATGGACCCAAGCGCACCATGCTGGCGACAGCTGTCCTAACGGTGGCCGGTACGGTCCTCTTCGCGCTCGCTCCCTCGGCTCCCCTTCTGATCGCCGCCCGGGTGCTGATGGGGCTCGGCTGCTCCACCTTCTTCATGGCGCCCCTCGTGATCTATGCGCGGCGTTTTCCGCCAGTGCGCTTTGCCGGACTCACCAGCCTGCAGATGGGCTTGGCCAATGTCGGCACCCTGGCGGCCACGGCTCCCCTGGCAGCGTCGGCAGCCGCCTTCGGCTGGCGGGCCTCGTTCCTGGCCGTTGCCGTCCTGACGGTCGCCATCGCCCTCATGATCGTCTTCCTCGTCCCCAAGGATTCAGGAACGGACAGGCCGAAGGAGACATGGGCTGCCGCCTTCCGGGGCGTGATGGCTGCCCTGAAGGTGCCCTCCTTTTGGCCCGTCTTCTTCATGCACCTGGCCACCTATGGATGCTTCGTCTCCGTCATCGGGCTCTGGGCCGGGCCGTGGCTGTCGGACGTGCATGGGGCGGATCTCGCGACAAGAGGCAATGTCCTGCTCCTCGGCGCCTCGGCGCAGATCTGCGGCATGTTGCTGTGGGGAGCGATGGACCGGTTCTGGGGCAGCTACAAGAAGCCCGTCCTGATTGGCAGCACGGCCACGATCCTGCTCCTCGCCGTTCTGGTGTTCGTGCCCCTGCCTCAGCCCTGGGCCACGCTGTGGTTCGTGCCATTCGGCTTGTTCGTGGCCTACACGCCCATTCTCACCAGCCACGGCAAATCGCTTTTCCCGGCTGCCCTGACGGGGCGGGGCATCACGCTGATGAACATCGGCACCATGGGTGGAGCGTTCCTGTCGCAAAGCGTGACCGGCATCCTGATCGACCTCGTGGGACGTTCTGAGCAGGGCCTCTACCGGCCCGAGGGCTATCGCCTCGTGTTCGGCGCTCTGGCAGCAGCGTTGCTGCTCAGCCTTCTCTTCTATACCAGAGCCATCGACCCTCATCCGAGCAGATATGCAACAAAGTCATGACTGGAGGCGAATTTTCTGTTGCAATTTGTGCGCTGCGGCGTAATTATTGCAGTGCGATATGGCGATGGCGTCGCCTTATCGCATGCCCTTCTTGGGCGTTTCCTCCCTAAACTTCGGGCCGCTGGCAACAGTGGCCTTTTTCTTTGCCTGAAGGTCCTCGGACGGCGTCGAAGCTTATTCCGCCGCGATGGGCCGGGAGGTCAGTTCGCCCGCGATATCCGCGATCACCTGGGCAAAAGCCTGGGTCAGGTCATCGGCCAGCACCGGGAAGGCGGTCTTCTTTCCCATGGTGCGCTCGTCCATATAGAGCGCCCGGTTGATCTCGATCTGCAGGGCATGGCGCCCCAGCGCAGGCTCGCCGTAGTGTTCAGTGATGAAGCCGCCCGCATAGGGCTTGTTGCGCACGACCGTGTAGCCGCGTCCCCGGAGGGCCGCCTCCGCGAGGTCGATCAGCAGGGTGGCGCAACTCGTCCCATAGCGGTCCCCCAGCACGATATCGGCCTTGATCCCCTCCTCCCGGCTGACGCTGGAGGAGGGCATGGAATGGCAATCGATGAGAATGGCATGGCCGAAGAGCTGCGACGTGCGGCGCACCAAGTGCCGCAGCGTCCGGTGGTAAGGCTTGTAGAGCCATTCGATCCGGTGGAGGGCCTCGTCCACCGGCAGCCGCGAGCGGTAGATCTCCTGGCCATCGGCGACGATCCGCGGAATCGTGCCCAAGCCCCCCGCCACCCGCATGGAGCGCGTATTGGAGAAGGACGGCAGACGCCCGTCGAACATGCGGGAATCGAGCTCGTAGGGCTCCCGATTCAGGTCGAGGAAGGCCCGCGGAAAATGCGCCGTCATCAAGGGAGCACCCAGTTCCATGACGGAGGCGAACAGTTCGTCGACGAAGGCGTCCTCGGACCGTCTCAGGGCAACGGCATCGAGCCGGGATGAAGCCAGGAAGGAAGCCGGGTAGATGGCGCCTGCATGCGGCACGTTGAACACGAAGGGTACCGTCTGCATGGCAGGTTCGGTGACGGTGAAGGGGGGATCGAACTCGTCGACAATGGCTGGCCGCATCAGGAAATGAACTTGACTATGGTGGAAGAAAAGCCGGTCTCCGGGTTAGTGTAAGGCAGCGCCGTCGCCTGTCCATGACAATATCGTATCGGAACCGCGTCGTTCTTTCACGGCTTGTTTACTCTCGATCCGGCATGAAGGTCTGAACCCATTCGCTATGATTCGGGGCTGGCAACCGATGAAGATCATTCTCGCCGAAGACGACAACGACATGCGACGCTTCCTCGTGAAGGCGTTGGAGAACGCGGGCTACGATGTGGCCTCGTTCGACAACGGCCTTTCAGCCTATAACCGGCTGCGCGAGGAACCGTTCGAACTGCTGCTGACGGATATCGTCATGCCCGAGATGGACGGCATCGAGCTGGCCCGCAAGGCCACCGAGCTCGATCCGGACATCAAGGTGATGTTCATCACGGGCTTCGCCGCCGTCGCGCTCAATCCGGATTCCCAGGCTCCCCGCGACGCGAAGGTCCTGTCGAAGCCGTTCCACCTGCGCGATCTGGTGACCGAAGTCGATAAAATGATGGCTGCCTAAAAAAGGCCTGCCATCAGGCTTGCGCCCGCGCCTGCTTGTGGGTATATCGCCCCCACAGCCGAGACGGGACGTCAAACATCACCGTTTCCCGGGCGCGTAGCTCAGCGGGAGAGCACTACGTTGACATCGTAGGGGTCGCTGGTTCGATCCCAGCCGCGCCCACCATTTTTCTTTTTCCGGCCTTCCCGAAGGGCCGCAGGAGACCGGATATGAAGATCCGTAACTCGTTGAAGTCGATCCGCGGCCGTCACCGCGACAACCAGCTGGTTCGTCGCAAGGGCCGGGTCTACATCATCAACAAGACCCAGAAGCGCTACAAGGCTCGTCAGGGCTAATTAGCGGGTGCGGCGATGCCGCACACGAGAATCTGAATTGACCGCGCATGCCGGGACCCTAAAATTCCCGGCATGCGTTTTTTCGCGTCTGCCCTGATCCTTTCGCTGAGTCTTGTGTCCCACAATGTCGGTGCGCAGGAGCCTGCGCGTCCGAAAGACACCAAGGACCAAACTCAGCCGGCCAAGCCCACTCCTCCCAGGACGTCCAGCCTCGACGAGCTATTTGAGCGGCTCGGCAAGGCCCAAAGCGAGCGGGAGGCTAAAGGAGTTGCCTCCCTGATCGAGCGGCGCTTTTCCCGCTCCGGCTCCGACACCGCCGATCTCCTGCTGAGCCGAGCTGCCGAAGCGTTCGGGAAGAAGGACTTTCCCCTCTCCATCGAACTGATCGACCGCGTCCTGGCGCTCCAACCTAACTGGGCGGAGGCCTGGTACAAGCGCGCCACGGTGTTCTACCAGCTCGACGACCCGGTGGG
>JAJFBI010000268.1 GCA_020697385.1 Microvirga sp.
CGGCCGATTTCCAAGGTCTTTCATTATCGAGACACGAAAGTCTCAAGCCTTAGCGTCCGGATCGGCACCGCCAGCGAAGAAACCAGATCAGCTTATTCATACTTCGTGTTTCAAACAGCTTTCAGACCTCGGAACCACCCTTGGGCTTGGCCGTTAAGCTCCAGACTTCACCATTTAGGAGCTGACACATGTCGAAGAAGATCTTGTTTGCAGGCGCTGTTCTCGTGGCCCTTGCTCCGGTTGGAGCCTTCGCTCAGTCCGGCGGCGGCGCTGCAGCCGGTGCGACGACCGGTGCCGTTGGCGGCGCCATTGTCGGCGGTCCGATTGGCGCAGCCATCGGCGGCGTGACGGGTGCGATCGTGGGCGGTCTTGCCGAGCAGCAGCAGCCGCAGTTCCGCCAGTACGTGGTGACCCAGGGCGTTCCGTCCTACCGCTACCAGGAAGAGGTTCGCGTCGGCGCAACCCTGCCGGCCTCGGGCGTGCAGTACTATGAGGTCCCGCAGCAGTATGGCGTCACCAACTACCGCTACACCGTGGTCAATGACACCCCGGTTCTGGTCGAGCCCGGCACCCGCCGCATCGTCCAGGTCATCCGCTAATCGTCACAGCGGGATGAAGATCAGGGCGGCCGCAAGGCCGCCCTTTTTCATGTCAGACGGCGCTGACACGAGCATGAACGACGGCCATCGCCAGAACGGCCATGGCGAAGACCTGATGAGCAAGGCCAGCCCAGAGGGGCACCACGAGCACCAGGGTCACAATGCCGAGCACCATCTGAGCCAGGGTCAGCCCAGCCATGGCCGTGGCCCGCTTGGCAGCCTTCGAGCCCGGTGCCATACGCCGAAGGGTCCAGGCATGCCAGAGGGCGAAGGCTATGATGACATAGGCAGCCAGGCGGTGGTTGAACTGAACCAGCACGACATTGTCGACGAAATTCTCGATCCAGGGCGAGACCGAGAACAGGGCCGAGGCCGGTGGAACGAAGGCGCCGTCCATCAGAGGCCAGGTATTGTACGTCAAGCCAGCCTTCGAGCCCGCAACAAGGCCGCCCAGGATGATCTGGAAGAGGGTAAGCCCCAGGAGAATGCGAGGCGCATAACCTGCCTGCGCCTCCAACGCTTGATCGGTTCGGTCCTTCAGTCCGGCCGCCACCCAGACGAGGCAGGCCAGGATGACGCTGGCAAGCGTCAGATGTAAGGCAAGCTTGATGGGAGCCACGGCCGTCATACCGGGCTCAAGGCCCGAGGCCACCATGATCCAGCCGATGGTGCCCTGCAGCCCTCCCAGGGCTCCGATCCCAAGGAGAATCAAGGCAAGCCTGCCTTGAATCACTCCCCTGGCCCAGAACCAGATCAGCGGCAGGAAGAACACGAGGCCGATAAGGCGACCAAGCTGCCGATGTCCCCACTCCCAACCATAGATGAATTTGAACTCGGACAGCGTCATGCCCTTGTTCACGAGCTCATACTGCGAGATCCGCTTGTATTTCTCGAACTCGACCAGCCATGCCTGCTCGGTCAGCGGCGGGATGGCGCCCGTGACCGGCCGCCATTCGGTGATGGACAGGCCGGAACCGGTAAGGCGCGTGGCGCCGCCGACAGCAACCATCAGCACCACCAGAGCAGCGAGAAGATAGATCCAGGTTCGGACCGCGGACAGAGATCGGGTTTGGGGCACGCGCGCCAGCGGCATGCCCTCTGTGGAGGCTGCGACAGCCATGCTCACTCTCATCATCGATTAGGGCTTGAACCCAGGATATGGACGTCACATAGAGGCTACGCCTCCCGGAGGCAATTCATGCCGGTGACGCACCGTCGTGATCAGGTTCGATCAAGTTGAGGGTTTGGCCATGGGCACACGCGCACGCAAGCTGATCGGGACAGTGGTGATGCTGACCTTCATCTTCTTCTATGCGCTCTTCGCCATGGCGGTCGCCGAAGGACGGATTTCCGAGGCGCCGAAGCTCATTCAGACCGTGGCCTATATCGTCCTGGGCCTGATCTGGATCGTTCCGCTCATGCCGCTTATTCGTTGGATGGCGAAACCCGACGAGACCTGAGGCTCAAGCCCCGCCGATTCCTTCGATGATCGTACCGGTGCCGCCGCAGGTCTGGCAGGCCGCCGCTCCTACACGCCCAGTGCCCTTGCATTCCGGGCACACGTTTTCGCCAGCGCCGGGAGTACCGGGTTCCGCCTGATCGCCGGGATTCAGCTTCGTCCGATCGGAGCCGGTCTGATCTTTCGGTGTGCTGGTCATGGCAAATCTCGCATGATTTTCACCCCATCAACGCGGCAGCAAAACCCCGGTTCTCCGACTGCCTAAAGAAAAAGGCCCGCTCGGAGGCGGGCCTGATCGAAGACATTTATTGGCACACCCTGCGGCTGCGGTGCTCCCAGCCCCAGCCGGGAACCCATTCCCGGTAGCGTTCGGTGGTGCATTGCTCCACATAGACGCGCTCGCGGCGCGGCCGCTCGTAGTAAACCGGCTCCCGATACTCTTCCACATAGACCGGCGGCGGCGGAGGCGGAGCCCGGTAGACGACGGGCGGCTGAGGCTGAGCGACAGCGGCGCCAACAGCAGCACCCACGGCGATACCACCCAAAGC
Source organism: Microvirga sp. (assembly GCA_020697385.1). Lineage (GTDB taxonomy): Bacteria > Pseudomonadota > Alphaproteobacteria > Rhizobiales > Beijerinckiaceae > Microvirga. Next base: position 2,607 of record JAJFBI010000268.1, read on the forward strand.
ACCGAGAGCTACAGCAGCCCCGGGCGACAGGCGATCGCGCGCGGCAACCGGTTCGGCTGCAGCGAGGCCGGAGACCAGCGCCTGAGCAGCGGCCGTGCCGGAAACAAGACGGAAGATCCTCATGATCAACAACCCCGACGGAAGGGAGGCTCCATGTCTCCCTCTTCATGTCATCAGATATACTGTTCGAAACCTCTCCGAAAGCTGAACGGATTGTGGCAAAGCTTCGGCTTTGACCGTTCTTGCCGGAATGGTGAGCAACCTCTTAACGCGGGTCTCGCAGAACTGTCAGTCAGCAGCGGTCCGCAGCGGCACCGAGAGAAGCACGCGCACCAGATCGGCCTGCCGGTTGGTATCGGTTTTGCGGAACAGATTCTTGAGGTGGAAGACGACAGTGGTCTGCGCCACCTCGAGTTCCTCCGCGATCTGATCCAGGCGCTTGCCGTCAATCAGCATCAGCGCGACACGTGTCTCGGACGGTGTCAGGTTGTAGAGACGAACCAGCGTGTCGCCGGAAACCTTGGCGCGCTGCTCCGTATCGATGACGAGCAGCACCACGGCCTCGGGACGCTCGTCCGGCGAGAAGCGCTGTCCGGGGATCAGCACGAGATAGGGCCGTCCGCCGGAAACGCGCGAGAAGGAAATGATTTCGTCGAGGGTCTCCTCCTCAAAGGCTTTCTCGATCGCCGAATAGAGCTTGTTGTTCTGCTTGGCGACGGAGCCTTTCAAGAGGCCTTGCACGGCGCTCAGGCCGTCGTCCTCGGCGAGAATGCGCTGCGCCTCCTTGTTCATCACCCGGACCTCGCCGGCTTCGTTGACGATCACGACGCCAACGAGGAAGCGATCAAAAGCGAAGGTAGCCTTATAGAGAGCGTCAACGGTGCGCCCCTGAGAGGCTTTAAGGATTTCCTGCCAGGATTCCTCCGCCCGATGGACGGCACTCGTCTGCACTCTGGCCACCTGGTCGAGCCGGGCGGCCACGGTTGCGAGCAGGATCTCGTAATCGATGGGCTTGACCAGGTAATCGTCCGCTCCGGCCTGTTTTCCGGTCAGGACATCGTTGCGCTCGGCCAGGGCCGTGAGGAAGATGAAGGGCACATCCACCATGTTCCCCTGCTCGCGCAGGGCTTTGAGAACATCATAGCCGCCAAGGCCCGGCATGGTAATGTCGCAGAGGACCAGATCAGGTCGGTGCTTTTCGAGAAGCGCCAGGGCCTCGCTGCCGTTGGCCGCCTGAAGCACGTGATAGTTGGCAGCTTCCAATTCCTCGGCAATATCGCTCCGGAGATCATTTTCGTCTTCAACGCAGAGAATTGTTTTGTGTGTTGTCATAATCTTAGTCACTCATGCAGCCTGCTGCGCTTGATCCGCATTGGCGATAGGTAAGTCGAAGGTGAACAGGGAGCCTGCCGCCTCATAGCTCTCAACGTGGATCTCGCCCCCGTGGAGGTGCATGATCCTCTGAGCAAAGTTCAGCCCGATGCCGGTGCCCGCGATCCCGGAGGCCGTGCTGGCTCGATAGAAGCGTTCGAAGATCTTTGGCAGTTCCCCTGCAGGAATTCCAATTCCCCAATCGCGAACGGAGCAATGGGCCCTGGAGCCGTCCATCCAGATCTTGATTTCGACGACAGGTGAAGTTCCAGAATATTTAATCGCATTGGACAGGAGGTTCACCACCACCTGCTCGATCAGCATGCCATCGCAATAAACCCGGACGGGAACCTCCGGCACATCGAAGCGGATGTCGGCTTGATCACTGACCTCCCGCTGCCGCTCGCAGATATCCATAACCAGATCGACAAGATTGTAGGACGCTGGATTCAGCTCGATTATGCCGGCATCGAGCTTGGCCGCATTCAGAACGCTATCCACCAGGCGCGTCAGCCTAGTTCCAGCATTACGGATCTTTTGAACCCGTGTGACGAGTTCGTCCTGGGTCAAAGCCGAACCGCGCCGTAGAATGCGTTGCGCGCTCGAGTCAAGGATGGCGAGCGGCGTCCGGAACTGGTGAGACACCATCGACACGAAGCTGCGATAAGCGTTCGTCGTCTCGCGTTCACGCTCCAGCGCCGATTCGAGTGCTTTTTCGGCCTGCTTATATCCGGTGATGTTAGTCAGACGCACAAAGATCGTCGCTCCGTCGGCCTTCGTGAGAGAGAGCCGATGCCAAGTATCCTTCTTTAGCAAAAGATCGAATTCGAGTTCCTCGAAAGGAGCCTGAGCATTGACGAGGCGCAGATCGGCTCCCTCGCACATGGCAAAGCACCGCAGGAACACGGGCAGGCTCATGTCCTCATTGCACCACAGAGACACGGGAGCCGCAGCCCAGATCTGCTCGTTGGCGAAAAGGAGCTTACCCGTCCAGTCGAAAGCTGCGAAACCTTCAGACGCGGAGTTGATGGCTGCAATCAGGCGGCGCTCGGCTTGGCGCAGGGCCGCAGTCCTCTGGAGAACCTTGATCTCAAGATCGAAGTTTTGACGCTCCGCCTGCTTGCGCGCAAGCCA
>JAJFBI010000269.1 GCA_020697385.1 Microvirga sp.
TGATGATGAGAACCGCAATGGCCGTAATCAGAGCATCGTGGACGGACGCCCCGGTCATAATCCAGGTCAGGGCCGTGATGGCGGCCGCCGTGTGGACGACCGGCGCGTAGATCTTTGCCACCCGGTCGGCCAACTGCACATAACGCGATTTGGCCGCCGCCGCGTTCTCCAACAGCCTTTCGACCTCGTCGAGGAGCGTGCCCTTGCCCGCTGCGGTGACCCGCAGGGTCAGGGTGCCATTGTAGTTCATGCTCCCTGCATAGACTTGATCCTCGGCCCTCACGGCCCGATGGGCCGTCTCTCCGGTCACGAGACTCTCGTCAATGTCGGAAGAGCCGGAGATGACGATGCCGTCGACGGCGATGCGCTCGCCCGGGCGAACAAGAACCCGGTCTCCAGCGTTCAAGGCGGCGGTGGGGAGCAGGACGACCTCGCCATTCTCCTCGATCCTGTGCGCGACCTCGGCCCGGAACGACGCGAGGTTGCTCGCGACCGCCCGGGTCTTCCGTCGCATGGCCTGATCGAGGTAGCGTCCGCAGAGCAGGAAAAAGAGCAGCATGACAACCGAGTCGAAGTATGTGTGCTCGGCGGAGTTGATCGTCTCAACCACCGACACGGACAGGGCCAGCAGAATGCCGATGACGATCGGCACGTCCATGTTGGTGCGGCGGTTGCGCAACGCATTCATGGCGCTCCGGAAGAACGGCTGGCCGGCATAGGCAACCGCCGGCAGGGCGATGAGGGCTGAGAGCCAATGGAAGAAGTCGCGGGTCTCGGGGGTGATGTCCGTGACGTTGCCCGACCAGACGGACACCGCAAGGAGCATTATGTTCATGGAGGCGAAACCCGCGACCGCCAGGCATTTCAAGAGCCATTTGGCGCGGCGGTCCTCTTCTTCCTCCACCAGTCTCGACCGGAAGGGATGGCCCCGGTAGCCAAGCCGCTGGAGTTCTTCCACCACGTCGGCCGGCGAAACCGCTCCGTCGCGCCATTCCACGGCAAGACGGTGGTTAGTGTAGTTGAGCCGGGCGTCCATGATGCCCGGCAGGCGGCACAAACCACCCTCGATCTCGTCGATGCACGCGGCACAATCAATCCCCTCGACGGCGAGGTCGAGATGGGCCGTGCCATCGCCCTGGCGCTTCACGTAGATGGAAAGATCGAGAGCATCGGCCATCGCAAAGGGATCCTCAGAGTGTGACACGGCTCTTCGAGCGGAAGACGGTTTTCGTCTCGCGCTTCAAGTCGATGACGAGATCCCACAGGCCTTCCGGCGCAGGTGTGAGGCTCTTGAACCGGCCAGGCGTCAGCTCGACGACTTCGAGGATCACGTCACGGCGCTTGTCGGTGGGATGAGCGAGGCGTATCTCGGGCGTGAGGCCTGCGAGGGCATGCCCCTGGGCATCGCGCGCCGTAATGACGATGTCCGAGGCCGTGCCGTGGGGCAGGGATGCCTCGACCGTCCAATGACGGGAATCCTGGGCTTGAGCCGCTGCGACATCGTTCTTGAACGATAGGCCGGCCTTGTAGGCGCTCTCCGTCTCGACGCCGCTGAAGCTCGATATGGCAACCCGAACCATATAGAAGTTCATGGCGAAGATGACGCCGAAGAAGGACACGAAATAGAGAAGGACCGTGCGGCCGGTGACAGGCCTCGGCGACCGTTTTGTAGAGGCTATGGTGGTCATGGGATCGATCCTTATGGAGCCTTGAAGTGATCGCTCGCGCCGGCGGTGTCGCCGGTGGCGAGGTCGATCAGGACAAAGCGGATAGATGTCGAGTCTTCGGCCGTCGAAGCGGTATCCGTCACCAGAACGCGCGCCTCCAGGGTCTGATCCGGTCCGACGGTGACGATGGAGCGGCCCTGCTGGTCGATCTCTCCGCCGACCAACTCGATCTTGGCCTCGCGCAGTCCTTCCATCTCAAGAGCATAGCGGCGCTCGTCGAGATTTTTATTGGCGACGCGGATGGTGAAGCCGTTGCGGATCGACCCGTCGGAGAGACGGACGAAGAGAGGGTTACGGTCGTGCATGACGCTCAGGTAAAGGCTCTGGCGCATGGCGAGAGAGGTGATCATGATTGCGCCCACAAGGGTAATGAGGCCGGCATAGAAGAGTGTGCGCGGGCGCAGAATACGGCGCACTTCCGGGCGTCCTTCGATGCGCGCCTGGACGTTCATGTCGGTATCGTAGGCAATCAGGCCCTGAGGACGGCCGATCTTATCCATCACGCTGTCGCAGGCATCCATGCACAGTCCGCATTGGATGCAATCGAGCTGCAGGCCCTTGCGGATGTCCACACCCGTGGGGCAGACGACCACGCATTGATTGCAATCGATACAATCGCCTGCAGGCAAGTCCTGCAGTTTCAATGCCTCGTTCTTCTTGACTGAGCCGCGCGGCTCACCACGATCGTAGCGGTATGTGACGTTCAGCGCGTATTCGTCCGTCAGCGCAGCCTGAATGCGCGGCCAGGGGCACATATAGGTGCAGACCTGCTCGCGCATGAAGCCGGCGAGCGTGTAGGTCGTGAAGGTGAGGATGCCGATCCAGAGATAGGCGATGTAAGACGCCTGAAAGGTTGCCAGCTCGTAGACCAGAGTCGGCGCGTCGGCGAAATAGAGCACCCAGGCACCACCGGTCCACCAGGCGATCATGATCCAGATGAAGTGTTTCAGAGCCTTGCGCCCCAAGACCTGGATGGTGAGCTTTTCCCTGTCATGGCGCATCCGTTCGCGCCGGTCGCCCTCCACCCAGCGCTCGACTGCATAGAACAGGTCCGTCCACACGGTTTGAGGGCAGAGATAACCGCACCAGATCCGGCCGGCGACGGCATTCATGAGGAAAAGAGTAAGCGCCGCCAGAACCAGGAGGCCGGTCAGGTAATACACCTCCTGCGGCCAGATCTCGATGAAGAAGAAATAGAAGCGGCTGTTGGCAAGATCGACGAGAATGGCCTGGTCCGGCGCGTTAGGGCCGCGATCCCAGCGGATGAAGGGCAGGAAGTAGTAGATGCCGAGGGTAACGGCGAGGACGATCCACTTGATCGTGCGATAGCGGCCTTTAACCGCCTGAGGGTAGATCTGCTTGCGGGGGGCATAGAGCGGCGCGTCTTCGGCCGAGGCGCCATACGTATGGGGAAGGGGGGCGTCAGCCATCGAACCTGTCGCAATCGTCTCGATCTGAATGACGATGGAATACGATGTGACTAATCGGCCCGCCTTGATCCAAATCAAGCAGCGGCCGGGGAGCGCCCCCGGCCGCCTGTCCATTCAGCAGGGCCCGGATTTTCAGTGCCGCTGATCTCCGCCCAGCGAGTGGACGTAAAGGGTAAGAGCCTTGATGGTCGTGTCATCCAAGCGGCCATGCCAGGTTGGCATCACGCCGCCGCGGCCGTTATGCAGACCTTCCATGATAGTGACCTTGTCCGAACCGAACAGCCAGATCTTGTCCGACAGGTTCGGCGCGCCAAGCTCCTGCATGCCCTGACCTTTGTCACCATGGCATGCAGCGCAGTTGTCGGCGTACACCTTGGCGCCAGCCTTCAGGTCGGCCATCTTGTCCGTCGGCAGGCCTGACAGGGAGCGGACGTAATCCGCTACATGGGAGATTTCCTCGCGCTTGAGCATTCCGTCACGGCCGAAAGCCGGCATGGAACCTGAATGGCCCTGATCGCTCGTGGAGCGGGCGCCGTGACGGATCGTGTGATCGATCTGTGCGAGGGAGCCGCCCCAGAGCCAATCGTCATCGTTCAGGTTCGGATAGCCCTTGGCACCCGCGCCGCCGGCTCCATGGCATGGAGCGCAATTGTCGCCGAAGGCAGCCTTGCCCTGGGCCCGTGCGAAGGCGAACATTTCAGGGTTTTGCTTGATCTCGTCGAGAGAAGCTCCTGCAAGCTTCGTCGTCATGCCGGAGCGCTGCTGCTTGAGAGCTTCGAGATCCGCCACGACCGCATCGCGCGACTGCCACCCGAGCACGCCCTGTGTGTAGGACGAAATCATCGGAATTGCCGGATAGGCGATGGCGTAGAGGACAGACCAGACGATCGTCAGGTAGAAGGTCCACAGCCACCAGCGCGGCAATGGGTTGTTAAGCTCCTGGATCCCGTCCCAGGTGTGCCCCGTTGTGGTGACACCCGTGACGGCATCCACCTGTTCGTGAGAATCATGGGCCATGGGATCAATCCTCCTGGAGAGGCATGCGGGAGGCTTCATCGAAGCGTGTCTTCCGCGAGGGAGCGAGGGCATAGATCAACACCGACAGGAAGACGGCGACGAAGTAGAGGAGCCCCCAGGTTTGGGCGAATTCGGCGAAGAATTTGTATGCGGCTGGCATGGTCACCTGTCCTCAGCGCACGTTGGCCTTGTTGTCGTAGAGTTTAAAATCAACCTGCGTACCCAGCATCTGCAGATAGGCGATGAGGGCGTCCGCCTCCGTGACCTTCTGCGGATTGCCGTCGAAGGTGCGCGACTGCGCTTTCGGATAGCGCTTGGCGAGGTCGATGGCGTTCGGATCGTCCCCATTGGCCTGGATGCGGATGTCGCTTTCGGCGAGCTTCAGCATCTCCTCGGTGTAAGGCACGCCGAGCGTCGCCTGGACCTTCAGTTCCTGCCCAATGGCGAACGTGTCGAGCTCGGTCTGCTCGAGCCATGGGTAGCCCGGCATGATCGAACCGGGCACCACGGCGCGGGGATCCTTCAGGTGATCCTTATGCCACTCGTCGGAGTACTTGTTGCCGAGACGAGCGAGATCCGGGCCGGTGCGCTTGGAGCCCCATTGAAACGGCCGGTCGTACATGCTCTCGGCTGCCAGCGAGTAATGGCCGTAGCGTTCCACCTCGTCGCGCAACGGGCGCACCATCTGGCTGTGACAGTTGTAGCAGCCCTCACGCACATAGATGTTGCGGCCTGCCATCTCGAGCGGGGTGTAGGGCCTGACGCCCTCCACCTTCTCGATAGTGCTCTTCAGGTAGAAGAGGGGCACGATCTCGACCAAGCCTCCGATGGAGATGACGATCAGCACGCCAAGGATGAGGATGATCGAGTTGGTCTCGAAGATCTTGTGACGGGACCAGAATGACATGATCGTTTCCTTTA
>JAJFBI010000270.1 GCA_020697385.1 Microvirga sp.
ACAGTACGGGCCAACACCTCGATAAGAGCTGCAATTGATTCAGCCTCGCATATCCGGGCCTCATGCTCGGACAGCAGGAAAGACGACGCCGCATCCTCAAGAAGGCCGTTGTATCGGTCCGTGAGTGCCGCCAGCAGCTCGTCGAGCAGATCCTTCTCCTGCCGCCCGTCCGATTTCGCGCGGTCAGCGAGAAATTCGAGGAGGGTGGCTGTATCCTGGCACTTGTTCCAGAGCGCGAGGGCTTCATCGAACTCCTTCCAAGTGAGGTTCTCGGCCGCATCAGCTATCTTGAGGGAGTATCGCGTCTTCCTGGCCCACCCGAGCTGCATTTGCGAGAGCCACGCGAGACACAACCGCTTTAGGCTTTCCCGCGCATCGTTGGCCACATTCGCTGCCTCGAGCACCTCATCAATTAGCCTGCTTTCCTCGCTCTCGCGCTCGTCGCGCCTCAGGATAGATAACTGTAACTCTCCAGCTTCTGCGTCGAGCATTCTGACCGTGAACGCGTCGAACAACGTCTCGTTCTCGGCCCTAATGATCGCGGCATATAGCAATGATCGTCAGTCAATCTCGTCCGCGTTGTGGCGCGCGAGTTCGGATACCGGCTGGAAGGTCCGAGCGAGCGATTTGATTCTGCGTGGATTTGACGGGAGCCACTTCGTGGCATCCTGTGCAAGGTCCAGGCGAAAAGCCGGAGCTACTCGGGACAGCGCACTCTCGAACAAAATGAGTCGTGAGTTTTCGGTCAGCTCCGGGAGCGCTACTCGATAATCGAGAATCTTGTCGAGGAATTTATCGCCCGTCTTCCATGCCGGATGATGACCAGCGAGCGCGTCTGATACCACCTGCGTGTCGAAGGGGATCAGGAACGAAAACCCGGGGTAGTCCAACAGCTCGCGGAGAGCTAGTAACAACTTCGGCAGGAGCGCCGGATCGGCACGATCTAGGTCATCGATGATGACGATTATGCGGGTATCCTTCCCGAGTTCCGCGCGCAGCTTCCCGATTTCGTCGGGGGTGATCTTCAGCCGCTCTAAGGCGAGGGCCGAAAGGCCGCGAAGAAACCCGGCCATTTGCCCAATGGCCTCTAGCGTAGCTCGGTTGCGCCCGATCAGCGACTTGATACCGGACCACCTCCCCACTGGCGTTGCAGTAAGCTTGTCCGGCCCCGGAATGTTCAGTCCATCCCTAAGAGTTTGATAGAACGTAAGCCAGAGACTCTCGATCGAAGGACAGACCAAGGATTGTACCAAATGACCTTATGACCATCATCCTTGGCGTATTGCTCGACCCATTCGGCAACAGAGGTCTTTCCACTCCCCCACTCTCCCGTAAGCCCGACTCGGACTGAGTAGTCCACGTTCGGCGGGCAGAGCAGCCCATAGAGCCGCTTCGAGAGGGAGGCCCTAGAGAGTGCATCGTGCCGCGGGTCGGATACAGGCGCATCGAACCCCGATTGCAAAAACGCGGGAGAAGACATCGTGTGTGCCCTAATTGCAGTCCCTCCTATAAAACAAATCACATGGCCCAAGCGTACCCATTGGAACGCCCGAGGCATCCCCACCGCTCGTAGAGGACGGTGGTCCGCGACTCAGGTGAGGCGGGTGATGGAGCGAGTGCCGTGAACCTCCCCCTCCGCTTGGCCTGCCTTGCGGAGGAGCGTCGGGACCCCGGCGGCTGCACCTCGATCCGCGACTGGGACGAGCGTATTCGCTGTCGGCAAAGTGCCGGTGATCGCGATCTCTTCGGAAGGAGGAGGCGAAGCGATGGCCGCGCGAACTAAGGACGACTACCTCGAGCTGAGACGGCGCTACAAGCCGGAGATCGTCCGGCTCGCGATCGTGGCCGAGTCACCCCCGGCCAGCGGGAAGTACTTCTATGACCCTGCGGGTCGTAGAACTGAGGCGCTCTCCTCGGCGCTCATGACGCGGCTCGGCATTTTTCCGGGAACCAAAGAGGAGGGCCTGCGCGAGTTTCAGCGTCGCGGATGGGTCCTCGTCGACGCGACCTACGAGCCGGTGAACAAGTCCAAGCGGAGGGATGAGACGATTCTCCGAGACTACCCGCACCTCCGGGATGACCTCTCGAGGCTACTTCCTGATCGCTCGAAGAGGCCGGTGATCGTCATCCGCGACCGTATGCGACCTGCTCGCGCAGAAGCTCGAGGACGACGGCTTCAACGTCGTGAACGGCGGTCGACGCATCTACTTCCCCTCTCACGGCAGGCAACCCGATTTCCACCGCGAGTTCGCGGCCGCATTGGTGGGAGTCACTAGCGCGACCGGGGGATCGACTACCCGAACTTCAAGAACAGCGTCTCGGACGACAAGCTCCACCGCATGTACGAGCAGATGTGGCTCGCCGGCTGGAATTACCAGCGGGACCTCGAGGCGGGCGAGGCGAGCCCGCTCGCCTACAGGCCTCGTGATCCTCCGCTACCTGTTCCTGGCCCTGCTCGCCGCGAAGGCGGCGGCCGAGTTCATGTGCCAGAGGAGCCGCGGCGTGCCCGGCTCGTCGTCCATGCCGCTGGAGGAGTGGCTGGCGTTCCAGGGAGAGTAGCGGAACTTGCCTTAGCCGCCGCGCGTTCGTGAACGGGTCGCCTGCAAACGGGATTTTCCCGGTCGGCCCTGGGCGGTGTCACCTCTTCACCGCCCCAGCCCCCGCGCCTAGGGCGCGGGGGCGCAGGGGCTCTGCAGCGAGGCGACTATGAAGGACGAGGTAGCGCGCTTCGTCGAGCGCGCCACGCTCCGCGTGGGAGTGGAAGGCCTCGTGAGCCGTAGCATCGACCGAGGCACATCTGCATCTCGCGCGCGCCGCTAGAGCGAGCGCCCAGCGTGCCCGGTGATTGGCATAGGCCTGCGCGCGGCGTGAGGCTCGACGGGGATCGTGGGAACATCGCGAGATCGCGGTCGATGGGCGGCCACGAGCGTCGCCGCCCGGCGCGCTCGCTCCCGCCGCGGACCTGCGCCTCACATAGAGGCCCCTTCGAGCCTCCACCGCCCGCGAGGGTCGATGGTCCGCGGTTCAAGTGAGGCGGGTTGTGGGCCGAAGAACGAGGCTCTCGAGCGGTCCCTTGATGCACGACGGCGTGCTGTTGACCATCATCCTTGAGAAACGCACGCTGATAAGCTGGCTCATAAACCCGCTTCGCAGCGTTCGGATGTGAATCCGTGAGTGTTCTGAGTTTCACCGGTCGCCGGCGGCTTCCTCTCGTTCGGCAGACCGAAGCGGCTGAGTGTGGGCTCGCCTGCCTCGCGATGATCGCATCCTATCACGGCCATCGCATCGATTTGAATACGCTGCGGCGCCGCTACCCGAGAGTCTCCATCGCCTCGGTATGACGCGCATCAGCGTGGCACACCGGCCAGATATCTCTGCTGGCGCAAACAGGGTCATAGTAATCGCAAAGACGATTCGCGCGGAGCGCCGCGGGCAAAAACCAGCTGTTATCACCGACCAGAGCGTGGAGGCGGTGTGACTGGTGTGCCAAGGGTCGGAGCTGGCCCGGGGGAAGTGGGCGTGACAGGTGTGCCAACGCCGGGCGCGGGGGGACTGGGAGCCGAAGTCGCTGGTGGACTCGGCCGTGATGATGTTGACTCGGGCGGGCGTAGCAAACCTAAAAACATGCCGACTGGGTCTGCCCCTGCTCGGCTGAGGGCGATCATCAAGCCTAGGGCACCTGCGACGAACAGAACGGCGCTAAAGAGCCAGCGCACGACGCTTCGTAAAAAGCCCCCTTTCAGAGCCCCGCGGAGAGCTTGAGCTTCGATCTCTCGCGCAATGCTGTCGGCGTAGCTAGCAAGGATCTGGACCGCCGCATTCTTGAGACCCTCAAGCCTCGACGAGGTCCACGAGGTCTCATAGGCTCGAAGCTCCGTTGGCGTGGGATAGCGCCCCTCGCGCTCTTTGAAATCATCAACCCACTCGCGGCGGGCTTCCTCGTAAAGTCCGTAACCAATGAGCCCAACAAGTTTGTGCTGCGGCTCCTTACCGTTTGTGAAGAACCGCGGGAAGACAGGGTCAACGGGACTTGTGTTCTGGGTTTGGGTACCTTCAGTCATCACGAGTTGCGACGTCCCGATTGGCGCAAAAGCTCACTCAGCTTCCGCCCAGCTTCGTCCAGCGCTCTCAGGTGCACGCGCCTGTCTAGCAGGCGTACTGTTGCATCCGGCAACCTGAGCTCGCTGAAAAGGCTAATCGCATTTTCGGGAAAGGGCCAGCCGACATCGTGATACTTGGCAAACCCTTCTCGTCGTAAGCGCTTCATAGGTATTCCCGACGCGGAGCTCGAGGTGTTCGGCTAGTCGATCGAATCGCGCAAGAGGGCACGGTAAGCCTGATCCTTCAAGGGCTGCGACATGGTTAGAGGCAGGGCTCATAGATGCTTTCACCGTCAACTTGCTCTTTCAGGTGCGTCGCCGCGTCCTTGAGGGAGAACCGCTCGGCGAATTTGGTCCGTGGAACTTCGACCAGTAAAAACTTCGCTCGGGTCTTGATCATCTCGTTCACGAGCTGGTACAGCCCAATCCGATTGCCTCTCGCCTGCATCGAGGGGCCAGAGGACGAAGCTTTTCTTGCCGACCACTATTTGAAGTCGCTCGTTCTCTTGCAATGCAGTCCTCTTCGTCTCGTACTCGAATCCGCCGCGCGGGAGGTCCCCGCCCGTCGCGCAGTAAATGCGAAAGGCCGATCCGGCCGCGTTCAGTTATTTGGCCGCCCATGTCCGGCCCGCTAGCCATTTGTATTGACACTGCGGGCTGTCGCCAGGCGGACTGCCGCGAGCGCGATCCCGAGTAGGGCTAATCTCTCGGCAGTTCGATTCGCCATCATGGGACTTCCTCGGTGCTGTCCTAATTAGGACACTGCGAGTTGAAATTGGGGCACTCTCTGAGCGAGAGCGGCTCCCGGGCTCCGGCGAGCAGAGCCCGGGGCCTGAGGCAGTGAAGGAGAGCTGAGACACCGCCTCGGCTGGACCGGGGGCGATCCCCCGTTTGCAACGCCAGCCGACGGCCCGTTTGCCAAACACGCTCGCGTCGAGATGTGCGGCGGAGCACGGCGCTACGCGGGGTGCTCGGCTAGGGCACCCGCCCGGCT
>JAJFBI010000271.1 GCA_020697385.1 Microvirga sp.
CGGTCATAGGCCTCCACCACGGTGGATTTCGACACCTGCATGGCCTGCGCGAGCGCCCGGATGGACGGCAGCTTGCCACCCGGCGGCACGGCGCGGCTGGCGATCCGGCGGCGGATCGCCGCCATGACGCGCTCGACGAGGGTGCCGTCATGTTTGGTAAAGGTGAGATCGTCCACTGTACCGGCCGTCGTTCCATGACAGTTCGGCTCAACTGTATTGCACCGTCCCTGGAAAAGCCATGCGGTTCCCGGTGAGATCCCGAAGCAGCGGAGGATGGCACATGGACAGGACGACGGAAGGGTGGGTCAGCGGTTTTCTGGGGGTGCTGATCTTCAGCGGCTCGCTGCCGGCAACGCGCATCGCCGTGCTCGACATCGATCCTGTGTTCCTGACCCTGGCGCGGGCCACGATCGCCGGCCTCCTCGGCGCAGCGGTCCTCATGCTCTTGCGTCAGAAGCGCCCGGCCAGAGGCGATCTCCTGCCGCTCGCCATCGTGTCGCTCGGTGTCGTGGTGGGCTTTCCGTTGCTGACGGCTTTGGCCCTGCAGCACATCACCTCGGCCCAGTCCATCTGCTTCGTCGGCCTGCTGCCACTGGCAACGGCGATCTTCGGCATCCTGCGCGGCGGCGAACGGCCGAAGCCCGCCTTCTGGCTCTTCTCAGGGCTCGGCGGCGCCCTGGTGGCGGGTTTCGCCCTGCTTCAGGGAGGCTTCACGTCCCCGGTCGGCAGCCTTCTCATGATCGGCGCCATCGTGGCCTGCGGCCTCGGCTATGCGGAAGGTGCGCAACTCTCGCGCAGGCTCGGAGGCTGGCAGGTGATCTCCTGGGCGCTCGTTCTCTCCCTCCCACTGGCCGCTGGCCTGATGCTGCTCACATTCCCCTCTTCGTGGAGCGAAATCGGCACGCCCGCGTGGCTTTCGCTCGCCTATGTGTCGCTGTTCTCCATGCTGATCGGCTTCGTGTTCTGGTATCGCGGCCTGGCGCTCGGCGGCATCGCGGGCGTGTCGCAGTTGCAACTGCTCCAGCCCTTCTTCGGGCTGATGCTGGCAGCGTTGCTTCTCAATGAAACCGTTGGCTGGAGCATGGTCGCCGTCAATGTCGCGGTGATCGCCTGCGTGGCCGGCGCCAAGCATTTCTCAAGGCCCGCGGTCGCGAGCCCTTGCCCCTCGGTCCGTTAACCCTGTGGCGGGATAAGGCTCCTCCAAGGGGCCGCCATTCGTTGACTTGCAAGGCCGATAGGTCAAATTCCTGACCGGGTTGATTTCCCATCACTCATGGCGGATTGGGGCGCGGTCACACGATCCCGCTCCAAAGGCATGATGCCGCCCCCGCCATACCGGTGCGAGACCGGATTCGTTCCACCGACCGTCCGATTTCGCACCCCCGTCTGTCGTCGCTTTCAGCGCCGCATCAGAACGCGGGGACGCCGCAAAGGCTGCCCATGCTGACCGTCTATGATTGCATCGTGACCGCGCACGACCTCCGGCTCGTCGCTCTCGCGGCCCTGGTCTGCGCCCTTGCATCCCTGACAGCGGTCAACTTGCTCCATCACGTTCTGCGCCTCGAGCGCATGAGCCGCGGCATCTGGCTGACGGTAGCGGCGGCCGCGACGGGTTTCGGGATCTGGGCGACGCATTTCATCGCGATGCTGGCTTATTCCCCGTCCCTGCCCACCGCCTATAACATTGCTCTCACGGTCATCTCGCTGGTCGTGGCCGTCGTGCTGACCGGCTTCGGCTTCGGCATTGCCCTCCTGCCTGGACTTACCGCATCGCGGTGGATCGGAGGTGCAGCCGTCGGCGGCGGCATTGCCGTCATGCACTATACCGGCATGGCCGCTTTCGAGGTAGCCGGCACGCTTGCCTGGGATCCTGCCATGGTGACGGCATCGATCCTGCTCGGCGGAGTGCTCGGCGCTGCCGCCCTCGCGGTGGCGCTGCACGGGACAACGCTGGCCGGCAAGATCGCCGGCGCGCTGCTGCTCACGTTGGCCATCTGCAGCCATCACTTCACGGCGATGGGCGCCGTCAGCATCACGCCCGACCCGAGCATCACCCTCTCGTCGTCCGCCATCCCGTCCGAGTGGCTGGCCCTCAGCGTGGCCGTCGTCAGCCTCGCCATCCTGCTGCTGGCCTTCACGGCCCTGATCCTCGATATCCGGGAGCGCCGGCGCGTGGCGCTCGAGATCCAGCGCATGCGGGATCTCACCGATGCGGCGCTCGAAGGTCTCGTGCTCTGCGCGGGCGACACCGTCGTGACGGTGAACCAGAGCTTCGCACGGCTGACCGGCCTGAAGGTCGAGCAGATCGGCGGCCACGATCTGGCCGCCTGGCTTCCGGACCCGGCAAAGCGGGAGATGCTGTTCGCAGTCCCGGGACAGGCCATCGAGACCGAGCTGCGGCATGGCGACGGCGCCCTCCTTCCCGTCGAACTCATCGCGCGGCCGATCAGCTACAAGGACCAGCCGCACAACGTGATCGCGGTCCGCGATCTGCGCGACCGCCGCAATGCGGAGGCGCAGATCAGATTCCTGGCGCATCACGATCCGCTGACCGGCCTCGGCAACCGTGCGAGCTTCGACCAGCGGCTCGATCGCGAGATCAGCCTTCATGCGAGAAGCGGCCGACAGCTGGCGCTTCTGTGCCTCGATCTCGATGGGTTCAAGGATGTCAACGACCTCCATGGCCATGGGGCGGGCGATCAACTGCTCAAGGACGTCGCAAGGCACCTCTCCTCGGCCCTCGCCGAGGATCATATGCTCGCGCGCCTGGGCGGAGATGAATTCGCCGTCATCGTGCCTTCGGTCACCGACCCCGCCCATGTCGGTCATCTCGCCGACACGCTGCTGAAGAGCTTGAAAGGTGTCGATGGAACGGGCACTCCCGCGGGCCTCGTGTCGGTCAGCATCGGGATCGCCCTGTATCCGTCCGATTCCAAGGACCGCACGGAGCTTCTGTCCAGCGCCGATACGGCTCTGTACCGCGCCAAGATGGAGGGCAAGGGCACCTATCGCTTCTTCGAAGCCGCGATGGGCGTCCAGATCCGGGAACGCCGCAGCATCGAACACGACCTGCGCAGCGCCATCGCGAATGGAGAGATGAGCCTCGCCTACCAGCCGCAGGCCCAGGTTCATTCCGGCGAGGTGAACGGGTTCGAGGTTCTGCTGCGCTGGAATCACCCGACCAGGGGTTCGATCTCGCCATCGATCTTCATTCCCATCGCGGAGGAAAGCGGGCTGATCCTGAAGATCGGCGAATGGGTGATGCAGGAGGCGTGCCGCGAGGCCGCGGGCTGGACGCGGCCGCTCACCATCGCGGTCAATGTCTCGGCCCTTCAACTGACCAGCGACGGCTTCGTGGAGTTCGTTCGAAAGACGCTGGACAGCACGGGACTTGCGCCCGAACGGCTGGAGATCGAGATCACCGAGACGGCCCTGATCCGCGATCCGAACCGTGCGCTTCAGACCCTGCAGAAGCTGAAGGGCCTCGACGTCAATATCGCCATGGACGATTTCGGCACCGGCTACTCGTCGCTCTCGAACCTCAGGGCCTTCCCGTTCGACAAGATCAAGATCGACCGCTCCTTCATCCATGCGGTCCACGACAACCCACAGGCCGCCGCGATCGTCCGGGCGGTGCTCGGGCTCGGGCGCGGCCTCGGGCTGCCGGTCATCGCCGAAGGTGTCGAGACGTCCGAGGAGCTCAGGTTCCTCGGTTCGGAAGGGTGCACCGAGGCTCAAGGGTATCTGTTCGGTCGGCCGGCGCCCATCGAGGTCTTCGTGCCGCTGATCTCGGAAAACGTCGTGACGCTCCCGAAGCTTCTCCTGCGAGCGGCGGGCGATTGATCAGGTCGGCGCCGGGAAGCGCCAGCGCTACTTCCGCTCCTTGTCGAACGGGTTCGACCCCATGCGCAGGGACACGCGGATCGGCGTTCCCGGCAGGTCGAAGGCTTCGCGGATGCCGTTGACGAGGTAGCGGGTGTAGCTCTTCGGCAGGGCGTCGAGCTGGTTGCCGAACACCGCGAAATGCGGCGGGCGCGCCTTGATCTGCGTCATGTAGCGGATCTTGATCCGGCGGCCGGAGACGGCGGGCGGCGGGTTGGCCTCGATGGCCTCGGAGAGCCATTGATTGAGCCGCGCGGTCGAGATGCGGGTGTTCCACTTCTCGTAGACGTGCAGCACCGCCTTCATGAGCGGATCGATGCCGCTGCCGGCAAGTCCCGACAGGGGAACCACCGGGGCGCCGCGCACCTGCGGCAGCAGGCGGGTGGCCTTCTCCTTCAGGTCGGCGAGCAGGCCCTTCTGGTCGGCGACCAGATCCCACTTGTTGAGGCCGATCACGAGGGCGCGGCCCTCCTGCTCCACCAGATCGACGATGGTCAGGTCCTGCTTCTCGAACGGGATCGTAGCGTCGAGGAGGATGACCACCACCTCGGCAAAGCGCACGGCGCGCAGCGCATCGGCCACGGAGAGCTTTTCGAGCTTGTCCTCGACCCGGGCACGCTTTCTGATGCCGGCGGTGTCGAACAGCTTGATGGATTTCCCACGCCATTCCCAATCGAGCGAGATGGAATCGCGGGTGATGCCGGCCTCGGGGCCGACGAGCATCCGGTCTTCACCCACCATGCGGTTGATGAGGGTGGACTTGCCCGCATTGGGCCGTCCGACGATGGCCACCTGCAGGGGCTTGTTCGGATCGTCCTCGTCCTCCATCTCGTCCGGATGGGGGAAGTGGGGCATCAGGGCCTCGAAGAGATCAGCCATGCCCTCGCCGTGCTCGGCGGAGAGCGGCACCGGATCGCCCAGGCCTAGGGAGAACGCATCGTAGGCGCCTGCCATACCGCTGGAGCCCTCGGCCTTGTTGGCGATCAGGATCACGGGCTTGCCGGAGCGGCGCACCATCTCGGCAAAGGGCCGGTCGGCCGGGAGAATGCCCGCGCGGGCATCGATCACGAAGAGGATTACGTCGGCATCGACGATGGCGGCCTCGGTCTGGGCGCGCATGCGGCCGAGCAGCGATTCCTCGGTTGCCTCTTCCAGGCCCGCCGTGTCGATGATGCGGAATTCGAGATCGCCGAGGCGCGCTTCGCCCTCG
>JAJFBI010000272.1 GCA_020697385.1 Microvirga sp.
TTCAGGATGATGGCGGTCTTGAACGGCTCCACCTCGGCGAAGACCTCGGCCAGCGCGACGGAGTAGAACGACAGGCCGAACAGGCCGAGGAAGATGACATATTTGATCGGCCAGAGGCGCTCGTGCAGGCCCCAGGGCACGGTGATTTGCGGCACCTTCAGCCATTGCGCAATGTTGTTGGTAAGCTCCTGAAGCGCCCCGAAGGGACAGAGCCAGCCGCAGAAGGGGCCGCGGCCCCAGAACAGCAGCGCCGCCGCCACCGCCGCCCAGAGGATGAAGACCAGCGGTGCGGCGAGGAAGAATTCCCAGTTGAAATCGGTGATGAGCGAGTTCGTGAAGGTCAGGACGTTGACGACCGAGAGCTGGGCGTTGGCGTACCAGCCGAGCCAAACGAGAGTGAATGTCAGATAAGCGCGCCTCACCCAGACATAGACCTTCGGGCGGCGGACCAGGGCGTCCTGGAAGAAGAAGATCGCGGTGAGGACAGCAAGCGCAACGGCCGCGATGCCGATGGAGACCGTGTTCGTCTTCCAGATCTTGATCCAGAGCGGCTCCTCGATCTCTCCGGCCGCGAGCGCGTCGGCATCGTTCAGCGACGGCGCGGCAGGTGCCTGGGCCGGAGCCTGCCCTTGCGCCTGCGCTTGCTGCTGCGGTTGGGCAGGTGGCGCGGCAGGAGCGGGAGGCTGCTCGATCCGGAGGTACTGATCCGGCAGCGTGTATTCGAGATTGTAGTTCAGAAACGCCCTATCCCGGGCGCCGACATTGCGCTGAACGAGCAACTGGATCTGCCAGGGCTCCGTCAGGTCGAGACTGAAGTCGTCGGGCACCACGAACAGGGCAATTTCGCGTAAGGATGGCGCTCCGGCTGCGGCGAGATCGCCGAGGCGCGTGTGGTTGCGATCGCGGAAGCGGATGCCTTGGCCGTCCTGGAGCAGTTCGATCCGATCGAAGATGCCGCCGCGGACATAGCCGGAACCCTTGAAAGAGTATACGCCATCACCGGCGACCACGATGGCTTGCTGGTTCGGCTTGAGTCGTGCCTTGAGCTGCTCGTACGCCTGATCGCCAAGCAGGCTGCGCCCGATTGTCGGCACGCTCACGGGTGCGACGTACATGTCGATGAACGCGTCGTTCGGGTCGCTCGTTTCGGTGTTGCTGGCTGCCTCCTGGTTGCCTGCCTGGACATAGGCTTGGTTGACTTCGCCGACCGTCAGCGACAGGCGTCTGACCGAGCCGTCTCCAAGAAGAGTTTGCCAGTCGCGAACCTCGCTCTTGGTCAAATCGACGGTCTTCACGGCTGGAGGAGCCGCGGCAGACGCGGGACTGCCTTGAGCAACGCCGAGGCGGCCGCTGCGGATGAGGCGCACGGCGGAGCGGACGACGCTGTCGCTCATAACGAGCACTGTCACGGTCGCGCCGCTGACGATGTCAACCTGCGGTGGGCGCTCGGCACCGGTTGAGACCGGCTTCATGTCACGCCCGATGAGGGTGTTCATCGCATCGACGATGCGCCGCTCGGGGATGCCGATAAGGACGATGGGTTCCTTGTGGTCGACCAGCTTGATTCCGGTGATGACACCGTTCGGATCGATGCCGACCAAGAGGTTGATCGGCTTGCCTGAATACCCCACCGCGCTGGTAACATCGGAGTTCAGGTAGACATAGCCGAGCAGGCGATCACCCTGGTGGACAGGAACGAGCGGCGGGTCGCCCTGTGGCGTGCCGAACCGGTCGGCTCCGGGGAAGAATTCCGCAGGCTGTGCCTTGGGGAGGAATTCCTGCACGCGCCCTGCGGCCATGCCGGGGGACGCCCAGAGGAGAAGCATCATGGCCCCGAGAAGGGCCGCAATCCAGGGAAGCGTAGAACGAGTATTCGCACGATGTCGGGTGAGATCAGGCGAACGGGATTTTGCCAACAGGGGACCGTCCAGAGTTGCGTTTGTGCTTCTGAACAGAAGAACGCTAACGGCTCTCAAGCGGAATTGGTTCCGATGAAGGGCAACGAACTTTCTGGGGCTGTTGAAATCGATCTCGCAAAGCCCAGAACGATCATGGTATCGGGCGTTCGGGGGTGCATTGATCTGCGTCAAACTGGACGAAGGGAAGATACCGTGTCAACCCTTCATGCCGACTGCCTGCTTTGTCCGGAGGTTAGCCAATGTCGCTTCTGAAATCCGAGCCGGCCGGTTCCGTGAAGTCTCTGGAGGAGTTGTTTGCCATCGCGGCCGCCATGGAGCAGGAGGCTGCAACGCGTTATGCCGAAATAGCCGCGCGCATGCGGCATGAGGGCGATCCGGCGCTGGCAGACGTGTTCGAGCGCCTGTCGGCCGACGAACAGAGTCACCTGGACAGCGTGGTGCATTGGTCTGAGAAGACCAAAGGGCAGGCGCCCGATCCGGTGCGGATCCGATGGGAGCTTCCGGAGACGTTCGATGACGAAGGTGCGGCGACGATCCATCCGCGCCTCCTGAGCGCCTATCGGGCGCTGTCGATGGCTGTGCGCAATGAGGAGCGCGCCTTCGCTTTCTGGAGCTATGTTGCCGCTCATGCGGAGGTTCCAGAGATCCGCCAGGCGGCGGAGACGATGGCCCACGAGGAACTCGGGCATGTGGCAACTCTCCGGCGGGAGCGTCGGAGCGCTTTCCATGCTGAGCGCAGGCATGCGCAAACTGGTCCGGAAGGTATAGAGAATGGCTCAAGCTTTGCTGCGCTGGAGCGGCGGCTCGCGGACCTGCTTGAGCCTCTTGCGGGCCAGGCCTCGCCGGAGGAACGTCTTTGCCTTCAGGAGTTCACCCACGAGTCGAGGCGCCTCGCGGATGAACTCGAGCAATTTCCGATCTCCATGAGGGCGGCGGAGCCTGCGAAGGGAACATCGAGCGATCCAGTCGCCTTGGCTGAGTTGTTGACCGACCGCTATCTCGAGGCCGGGGATGCCATGCAGGACGAGGAGTCGCTGGAGCGAGTGCAGACGTTTGCCGGGCGCGCCATCGCCCGCCTCGCCTGGTTGAGAGCCGATCTTCCTGAGTT
Organism: Microvirga sp.; assembly: GCA_020697385.1. Classification (GTDB taxonomy): domain Bacteria; phylum Pseudomonadota; class Alphaproteobacteria; order Rhizobiales; family Beijerinckiaceae; genus Microvirga. The sequence continues at coordinate 3,028 of JAJFBI010000272.1, forward strand.
GCAACGGGCCAGGGATTGACCTCGACTGGCCGCTAACCCCTGGCGGCGGGAATGCTCCCCCTCGCGCCAACGCTGATGATCAAACTACCGGCGAACATCAGCAAGGCGAGGAGCGTGAGGATGCCGCTCGCCATCCGTCCGACCTCCCAGCCTGCGACTCCGGAGCCGGAACGCAGGATCACCGATGCATGCAGCAGGAACAGCGGCGCGTAGAGTACCGGGGTATAGCTCAGGCGCACCCGCGCGACTGCGGGCAGGATGATGAGCGCATGCCCGAATACCATCGAGAGCACGAACCCGATCAGGACCGCGTGGAGCGCGACGTCATATCCGAGGCTGCTTTCGCCCGGAGGAAGCCCAATCAGGGACAGGCCCGCAAAACCCAACCACGCATAGCCTGCCAGCATGCAGGCCGCCATGAAGCGGGTTTGCCCGCTCCTGCGGACATTCAGAAGCGCAATGTCGTGCCGCAGCAGCCATAGGGTGATAACCAGAAGCGCGATGCCGAACAGGATCGCTCCGTTTTCGGTCATGAGCCCGTTCTGGGCGCCAGCGACGAGCAGGCCGATGGCGAACAGGAAGAGAGCCTCGCTGCCGCGGCGCTGCGGCATGAGGCGGCTGAGTTCCAGACGCTCGCCCGCAATGGTGAGGATCAGGAAGGCGAGCCACCAGCCCACTAAGTCGGGCACGGATTGGCCCATCATCCAGAGGATGTTTCCAGCAAGCCAGGCGAGCGCACCGAACAGCAGCGCGCCGGTGAACACCGCCGGCTGTTGGATCGTAATCAGCAGGGATCCGCCCGCGAGCACCGCTGCTGCCGCCGCGTAGGCGCCAGCGCCCACGGCCTCGGGCGCCCCGGCCAGCAAGGCCAGAGTCCCGAGGCCGGAGAACGCGGGAGCGGCGTAACTCCATCCACGATCCAGCGCGACGGCACGCTCAAGGCTGATCAGCGTTCCGAACAGCCCCGATATCATGAGCGGCCCATGCAGGGCGGCAAGCAACGAACCGTGCGGCAAGGACCAGCCGAGCCGTCCCATTGCGCCCCACAGGCCGGCCAGCAGGGCAAGGATGCCGAGGGCAAGGAGCGCCGCTCTCAATCCCATCCGGGGACGCGCGTGCGGCGGAGCAAGCGGGGCAACGTTTGAGCCCGCGTCGGCCGGTGCGTCCATCAGGTTGTCTCCGGGGAGCGATGGCCCAGAAGCTCAAGCCCCCGGTTCGTGATGCGATCCTGCTTCCAGGGTGGGCTCCACACCAGGCTGACGGTGACCTTCTCATCCTGGAAGTGGCGCAACAGGCGCTCGCGTGCGTCCTCCACGATCATCTCGCCGAGCGGGCATGCTCTGGTCGTCAGCGTGAGCGCGACGTCGATGCCGGTGCCCCCTCGCACTGCCCGGTAGACGAGGCCGAGGTCGACTACGCTGAGTCCGACCTCAGGATCCATTACTTCCAGAAGACATGCGAGGATGTCTGGGTCGAGCGTCGGGTTCGTGTTCGAATCTCGGGTCATGTTTTCCTTCCTCCGTCGAACCTGACCTTTGCCCATCGGACCGGGCCGCTCTTTGCCCCGGCGCAAATATCGACGTGATATCCCGACGACCGTGGGGGAAGGTTGTGCGGAAACAAAGAGCGGTGAGGGAAACCGGTTTAAGACCTGACGCCAGAGTCCCAGCCTCCGAGGTTATCATGACCATCGAATCCACTCATCTTGTCGACGATGTCATGCGGCGATGGCCTACGACCATCCGGGTTTTCATGAGTCACAAGATGCGCTGCGTCGGCTGCCCCATCGCCTGCTTCCACACGGTCGACGACGCCTGCCGCGAGCATAAGGTCGATCACGCGGCGTTCCTGGCCGACCTCAGAACGGCGGCGCGCGGCAGCATGGAAGACCTCGGCCGGGCCTGAGGCACCCCGCCACAGCGCCCGGTCGATCGCCGGCGGTCAGTCAGGGGACCCTTCTGCGAGGATGAAGAGTTTGTGGGGTTCTCGGATCATGATCCTCTGCCGTCCGCCCGCCACGAGGCCCTGGCTCTCCCAGGCGCTCAGAACA
>JAJFBI010000273.1 GCA_020697385.1 Microvirga sp.
AGATCCTTGCACTCGACAACGCTATGCTTCGCGAACAGATGATCAGTCTTTTTGGGCAGGACGATGAGGCGCTGCTCCGTCTCATCATGGAAAATGCTCGTCATAATAACCGCTTCTTTGCAAATTTCTTTCAATACTACGAGACGATCACCGGCTATCTCCGTCGCAATGGCATCGTCGTCCCAGAGGCCGTTCTCGAAATTGGTTCCGGCGCGCGCCCGTACACGGGATTGCGATTCCTGTTCGAAGGAGCAAAGCGTTACGTAGCGAATGACCTTTTCGAGGTGCAGAGCACCTTTTCCCCAACCTTCATTGAAGCGCTACGGGCAACGTGCCTTGCCATCAATCCGATATTATGGCTGCGCTTCGACAGCGTCTTTTCGCCCGACGGGCAGGAATTCATCGCACCGGGTCTCGAACCCGTCGGCGGCCGCTCGTTCGAAACTCTCGACGATGCCGAACCCTTCGACTTCATGCATTCGACTTCGGTGCTGGAACACGTCCGTGACCCGGAAAAAATAGCCGGCAAGATGGCAAGCCTCCTGAAACCAGGGGGCCACATGTGGCACTCTATCGACTTCCGGGATCACCGCGACTTCGGCAAGCCTCTCGCGTTCCTCGAATTGACTGAGGAGCAATACGCTCCAATATCGACAGAGAATCGGCTCCGCGCGTCAGACTGGGTTGGTATTCTCAAGGACAGCGGCTTTCAAATCGTGGAGCGCCAGGACTGGACGATGACGCCCGAGTCGGTGGAGGCTGGTCACGGCATCATGGGGGCTGCCTATCGGTTCTTCGGGCCGAACGACGCAATTGTACCGTTCGTCACCGAGGCGATGCGATCGCGGCTCGTGGAACCGTTCAGGAGCCGCGATCTCACTGATCTGTCCATTATCTGCACGCAGGTCCTGTGCCGAAAGGGGTGAGACGCCTCCGCTTCCAACAGGCTCACCCCGACCGGCTTTCGCTGCGTCTGGTGTAGCCCATTCGGACGCACGAGCCCCGTCGGCGCTCGTCGAAACGGAACGGCCGCGCCCCGCGGCCGTAATGACGCGTCAGCCGGCCATGGCGAGCGAGCGGCCTGCTTCGTTCGCCGCCTCCGCCGGAACCGCCGGGTGGCTCCTCAGCCAGTTCTCGAGGATGTAGAGCGACCACACCCGGTATGAGTTGAAGTCGCGCTCGACGGTGTTGAGATAACGGGCGAGGAGCCCGCGGTCGAGCCACTCGGGCAGACGCGCATCCTTGCCGAGCACGAGCGCGCGGGTGATCGGCAGGAGCTTGTCGGCGCTCCACAGATCCATCGGCAGGCCGAAGCCGCGCTTCGGGCGGTTCATCCAGCTCTCAGGCAGATAGCGCGAGGCGATCCGCTTCAATATCAGCTTGCCGCTGCCATGGCGATAGCAGTCGTCCGCGGCGAGGCGCTTGGCGAAGTCCGCCACCTCGATGCCGATGAGCGGGGCCCGCACCTCGAGCGAGTGCTGCATGCTCATGCGGTCAACCTTGGCGAGCACCGCGCCCGGCATGTAGTTGCGCGCATCGGCCTCGCGCAGAACATTAAGGAGCGGACGCCGGTCCTCCTCGACCGCCCTGCGCATCTCGGCGAGCCGGCCGGCGAGCTCGGCCGGGATCTCGCCGAGCGCGGCCTTCAGGTGGTCGTCCGGATAGACCAGGATGCGGCTCGACCAGTAGACTTCGCCGGCACGCCACCAGCCGAGGGACTGGTCGCCCTTGCGCTTGCGCTCCCACTCGTCGACGGTAACGAAATAGCGGCCGTAGCCCCCGAACATCTCATCGCCGCCGTCGCCCGACAGCGCGACGGTGACGTGCTCGCGGGCGAAGCCGCTGAGGAGGTAGGTCGGGAGGCAGGAGCTGTCCGCGTTGGGCTCGTCGAGCACCGTGCCGATGTGGTGGCCGAGCTCGATCGCGTCCGCGCTCAGCACGCGGTCGCGGTGGTCGGTGCCGAGCATGCGTGCGATCTCGGCCGCGTCGTGATGCTCCGAGTCGGGATGGTCGGCAAAGCCGATCGAGAAGGTCTGGAGCGGGATGCCGAGCTTCTTCGTCACGAGCGCGGCGACGGTTGAGGAATCGACGCCGCCGGACAGGAAAGCGCCGAGCGGCACGTCACTGATCAGCCGCCTGCGCAACGAGGTGAGGAGGATCGCCTCGAGCTCGTCGGCGAGGTCGTCGATCGATCGGGTCGAGTGCTCGGCGGCGCTGGTGTCGAAGCTGTAGTAGGACTGAACCTGGATCGCGCCCGCGGGACCGACCGTCAAGTAGGAGGCCGGCGGCAGCTTGCGCGCGCTGCCGTAGATCGTCTGCGGCGTCGGCACATATTGAAAGCAGAGGTAGCTCGCGATCGCGGCTCGGTCGATCCGCGCATCGAACCCTGGGAGGTTGGCGAGCGCATGCAGCTCCGAGGCGAAGCCGAAGAAGTCCGGATGATCGACATAATAGAGCGGTTTCTCGCCGAAGATGTCCCGCGCCAGCAGCAGTTCCTGCCGGGCGATGTCGTAGTGCCCGAAGGCGAACATCGCGTCTAGGCGCGGCAGCACCTTCGGCCCGTGCCGCTCCAGAATCTCGACGAGCACCTCGGTGTCGCTGTGGGAATGGAACGCGGCTCCCTCGGCTTCGAGCTCGCGCCTCAGCTCGAGGAAATTATAGATCTCGCCGTTGAAGGTGATGATCGAGCGCCCGGTGTTCGAGGGCATCGGCTGGTGGCCGGCCGAGCTCACGTCGATGATCGACAGCCGCCGCTGCGCGAGCGCGCAGCGCCCGTCCGGCGAAACCCAGACGCCCGAATCGTCGGGCCCGCGGTACGACATTCGGTCGGCCGCCTCCTTGGCGACCTGGCCAAGCCGCGTCCCGCCGAGCTTGCCGCGCTTGTCGATGATCCCCGCGATGCCGCACATCGGCGTCCCTTTGCGTTCTTGACGAACGGCGTTTAGCCGCTCGCACCCGAAAAGGGAAGCGGTTGGTGCCGGGTCGAGCGTCAGGAAGTGGTGAATGTCCGACAGGTTGATCAAGCAGGTCGTGAAGTTCTTCGCGTGGCGCGCCCGTCATGGCGTCAAGGTCTTGGCCACATCACCCCTCGCCTGATTGCGACCGGCGCGCCAGCGTGGCGCGCTCCAGCAGTCTTCATGCGGCGACGCCCGCCGTGGGAGGCAGCAGCACAAACCGAAAGCACTTCTGCAGTGGGCAGGCCCTGGCAATGGCTCGCCGCGATAGTTGGGTAGACCTACGCTGGCAGGTCGGGCTCTGACCGCCTGCAGCGTTGGCTCTTCCCCCTGGCGGTGTTAGTACGCGCCGCTGCGCGGGAAATCGTAAGTTGGTTATGACGCTGGTTCGGGCCGCCCTTTATAGTGGGCTCTTTGCCGCAGCCTTGCTTTTCAACGGGTATGGTGCGCCCCAGCTGTGGTTTTCGGATGAGCTGACGTCCTTCATCGAGCTGATGATCCAGGGCGGCACGACCGAGCCGCTGTCGTTCGCGTACCCTGCCGGCCTGCACACATACTTGGCCATCGGTGGCTATCGACTCGCGGCAGCGCTGAGCGGCGTGGGTGAGTTCGACCGAGTCCTCCTGATCTACGTTGCGAGATCGCTTAGCGCGATATTTTTCGTGCTTAGTGTGCTCTGCGCCGAAAAGGCCATTGCTACAGTGAACGGACGTGGCCACGACCTGAAAACAGTCGTCCTCGTCGGGACGTCATGCGCGCTCGTCCACCACGCCCACATAGCGACGGTGCAGGCGTCCTTATTCTTCGGAATTGCGCTCGCCTATTGGGCACTTGCCCGCACGCTCGTCCTGCGCACCGGGCGCGCCTACTATCTTGCCGCTGCGGCTTGCGGCGTCGCTGTCGGGGCGAAATACCCCGGCATCTACATGGGCATCGCCCTGCCCTTCGCATACATCTATGCCTTTCGGCCCGGTGTGCTCCGCTTCGCGCGCGGCATGGCGCTCACCGCCCTTTCCGCGGGAGCCGCAGTACTCGCAGCTAATCCCTACATCGCCGTTCGCTTTGAGCGCTTCCTGTCCGATGTGATGATGGTGGCACTACGGGAAGCGCCACACTTTCAAGCCGCAGCGAAGGGCATCAGCGCCACGCTCGACCTGACCTACGAATTCATGGAGGCGTTCTTTTCGATCCCCGGTGCGGCGCTGGTGCTCACCGGCATTGTGGCCGGTGCCATTGTCGCGGCGGCTTGGCGAGAGAGTCGGCGATCAGATAGAACCGTGATGCTCGTAGTAATCGCCATCACGGCTGCGGCGTATCTCATGCTTCAGACTGCCATCGCGATCCCGCAGAGCCGCTACTTCATCCCACTTGGGCTCGCGGCCGCGCTGGCCTTCTCACTCTCGGTCGACATCGTTGCGGCCGCTCTCGTGCGGCGTCCGCGATGGCTCGCGTACCCGGCCTATGGAGCGCTCACTCTTATGGTGGTGGTCGTGCTCGGAGGCAGCATGGCGTCCGGCTTCGCGCACGTCTCCGTGTTTCCGGAATCTGGCAAGCTGAAAGCGCAGCGCTCGGTGGAGGCCGCAATGACGAACGACCCCTCGCTGCGCGTGGTGCAATTCTCATACGGGGGCCGCACCGCCACGCTGCTGGATCACAAACTCTGCGGATCCCGTTGCCTTGTGGTCGCCCTGGACCGCTTGGCCGTCGACCGCCCGATGGAAACCTGGGACGAGTTCATCGACGCGGCGGTCAGCGCCGCCCGAGACTTTGGGGCAGATTTGATTCTGGCGGAGGATATCATTTTCGTCTGGCAGCTCTTCATCCCGACGCGGCTTGCTGACGACTATTCCCGGAGGTTCGACTTCCCCAACCCCGGTCTGGCTTCGTGGCTAGTGAAGCTCGAGACCGCAGGCTTCGTTAAAAGCCGCGTGTTCGAGCGCGTTGAGGGGCTGTCCTGGGCTTATCCGATCCTCAGCAAAAGCGTTCTGCGCACGATCGAGGGTATCGGCGGGGACGTGCACTCCTTCGAGCGGCGGCCTTTGGCGCGCTGAGCTTATGCCGCCGAGCCGACGCCAGGGGCGGCTAGCGAGTGTCACCGGTAAGCCATGACCACCGTGGATCC
>JAJFBI010000778.1 GCA_020697385.1 Microvirga sp.
CGGCCATTTCTATACCAAGTTTAAGGCTGGCGTGTTCACGACCAGATCGAAGCTGCCCAGCGGCACGACGAGCCCTACTTTCGGGCTCAGTAAGGTCAGAGCTTCTCAACTTGTACTACGGCTTCTTGAACGGCAGCACTGGCAGGTCCTCGAGCCGGCCCGTGGCGACACAGCTCGTGCCTTTTTGAAAGCGGCCGACCTCGCCCGAGACGAAGCTGATCACCTCGCGCTCAAGAACCGGGCCAGCCTCGCCGCCCTTGTAAATGCGCGAGATCATCTTCGAGAGCACGTAGATGGCCTTGGTCGTGACCCGCACGTCGGTATCGGCTGCGTCCTGGCTAACCTCAATCGCAACAAGGGCATCGAGCCGCATCTCACGTAGGAGGCCGATGCGGCGGCCGCGGAAGAAGCGGTAGGTGCGCGTCTCGGGTCGATTGGCGCTGTATTGCTGGACCGGTTGCGACCGCTCACCGTTGAGTATCATGCGCACAAGGCCGCAATCGACGAACTCCCGCGGGTCGCCGGAATAGAGCGCCACCAAGGTGTGGTCGCCGGGGCCGGTCCGCTTGACCTGCATTCCGAGCTCGCGCAGGTGTTCCGCCATGCGCTCGAGGAGCCAGTCGGCGGGTGCCGCGAGTTGCTGGGGGCGCGTATCCTGGGGCCGCCGGTTCGGCGGCTCGTAGACGAAGCTGTTGCGCTGCTCAGGGTCGGCCACTTGGGCCGCCACGGCTGCCGGCGCCGCCTCCGTCAGTACTGCCGCCAAGACCAGGGCGGCTGCGAGGGCGCGGTGGGTTCCCGTCATGAGCGCCAACAGGTAGGCGGTTCGCTCAGCCGACCTTCTCCGGCTGGGCGCTGTCGGCCAGCCAGAGCCCGCGCCTCACGCACTTCGGTCAATTTGGCTTCACCCGTTGCGGCCGCCATGACTAAGCCCGTCCAGTCGCTTCTATGCCTCGGCCGAGATCATATCCCGTGCGCAACTTACGTAGCCGTCCTCGGCTAAATCCGGAAGGTTGCTTTGAGATACAGGCCGACTGCCTTGCAATGGACCCTTGCCGGGGGACGCGCAAAGCAGCCGGAAGGTGCCGGGACAAGCGTCTGGTCGGCATTGTCTCGTTCGGTGACGTGGCGCTCTATGGCGACAGCCAGCAGGCCGACACGGCCGTGACTGCCGCCTCCGAGCCTGGCGGGCCGCACACCCAGACCGGCTGAACCGAGGTCCGTGTCAGCCAGGTAGCCGTAGCGCAGGGCGTGCCGGTCGGCGCTGACGATTGTGGTCGCGTGCGGCTTTGACCAGGCGCTTGACCTCGTCGGGCGTGAGGTGCTCGCGTGGCCCGGCGTCGGCGTTGCGGGCGCGTCAGGGCGGACTCAGGAACAAGCGAGAGGGCGGCTTACAGCAGCCCAGCCGCACATGCATCACTTGGTCAGTTCAATATCCTTGTAGTCAAACCTAAGAATCTAAAGAGCCTACTTGAGCCGACCTGTCGCCGGCGTGAATGTCCGCACCATGCGCTCCAGGAGCTCGTCATACTCGGCTTTCTTGCTTGCCGCGTACCTGAACTTGATGTTGCTGACGATCGGGATATTGCAGCCCACAGGCGGACAGGACTCCACGGCCTTGTAGTAGAATACCTTGTCTCCGATCAACCCGGAAGCGACCTCCCAGGTCTTCCCGCGTGCCCTGTAGGTCACCGTCACTGAAGGCTGGGTATCGAGATCCGTGTTCAGGTCTATCCTGATGTATTCACCGGCACTTCCAACGGCCATGTCGTCCGCGTCTATCGTAACCTCAAGATCCCCACCCTCGCTCATCAGTCGGTCGGCCTCGGGGGCGAGCGTTGTGGCCTGGTCCGACCGGGAATGGGCGATGCGGAGGACGGAGGGCGGGTAGCGGACGGAGAGCCCCTCCCATCGGGAGCTCTCCAGCCTCGCTGGCAAGACGGGATCGTCCGCGGCGTCTGTCCGAGCCGGGTCCGCCAGGCCGAGCAGGATGGCGAGCACGGCGCCCAGATAGGCGAGGTGAGGTCTCGTGAGGAGTTGCACGGTGCGGCGAAGCCCTTCGCGCTGTTTTGGGTCATGCCGAGGCCTATCCCTGGTCCGGTCCCAACATGGCCTCGGGCAGGACTAGAGCCCACAAGCTCGCGCCGCGACTGCTGCCATGGACCTGGAAAGCCGAATGGCTCCTGGCTGCCGTCGATGCCTAAGGCTGCCGTGGTCAAACGACATTTGTGGTGGACCGAGCTCGGGCGTGTTTTCCAGCACTGCCGACGGCATCTCGCGGTGTCATCCTTCGAGCCAGACACTCTTCAGACACGTAGCTCGAGACCTGGCCGTGCCAGCTGCCCTCGAGCCGGAGACCGCGCGATGACCCCCGCTCCGTCCGCCTCGGTCGACGGCCCCGCCCCCCGCACCGCGGCCGAACACATCGCCCGCGGGCTCGCCCTATGGACCGTCGAGCAGGACGGCTGCGGGCGCGAGGAACTCGCGATGCGCCTCTATCGCTTGGCCGGCGGTCGCCTCTGGGTGAGCACCGTGGAGCACGCCCGGAACCTGCAAGGTCGAAAGCGGCGAAGGCAGTTCCTGTAGACCGGCATTTCCGAGGGCCTGATGCTAAAAGCAGCAAGATGGCACCTGGATCAGTGACGCCTTGGGATGGCGCCCGCACCGGACCATCTTCCTCATCCCTCGGCTCGCCTAAGAGGCTGGAACGGCAGCCCTTTCCCCCTCTTGACATTGGCGCTGCGGATACCCAGCTCATCGTGCGCCGGGTGCCCACAGGGGCTCGGCAGGTCCAGAGGGCGCCCGCTCCCTGGGCGCCTCTCGTACCCATGTCGCTCAATGGAGGATGTGGCTATGAGGACGGCTTACGACTTCTCTCCCCT
>JAJFBI010000274.1 GCA_020697385.1 Microvirga sp.
CGCGAGCTCCTCGCCCGTGAACGGGCAGGTGATACTCTTGATCGAGGGGTTGACCTCCTTCAGGCCCGCTCCGCGATAGCCGCGGAAGACGGCACAGGGCAGCCCGGCCGCACCGGCCTCGTAGGCATTGGCCATGGCAGCATGGCTATGCTCCTCGGTCTCGATCGCGCGAGGCCAGCTGTTCTCGATGGCATCGCGCATCCGGCGCAGGAGGCCGACCCCCGGATTGCCCGCGTAGGAGAAAATGACCTTCTTTACCAGCCCCATGCCGATCATCTGGTCATAGATGATGTCGGGGGTCATACGGATCAGAGTTAGGTCCTTGACCCCCTGCCGGATCGCCTCGTGGGCCGCGGCATGGGGGATGAGATGGGTGAAACCCTCGAATGCGACGGTGTCGCCGTCGCGCAGGTTCTCAGTGATAGCCTCCTTGAGGCTCTGAAACTTGGCCATGATGCGCTTTCGGGTCGATGATCAGATGTCGAAGAACACGGTTTCCTTTTCACCCTGCAGGTGAATGTCGAACGTGTAGGTAGCCAGCCCATTCTCCTCGCCGCGGGCGGCAATCAGGGTCTGTACCCGGTGCTTGTGCTCGATGCGGCCGAGAACCGGGCATTGGCCGTTGGCTGCCTCTTCGTCACTGAAGTACATGCGGGTGTGAAGGCCAATATTGATGCCGCGGGCCACGATCCAGAAGGTGATGTGCGGCGCCATCAGGCGTCCGTCCTTATAGGGCACCCGACCGGGCTTGATTGTCTCGAACTTGTAGTCGCCCGTGACGCCGTCCGTCGGCTGGCGCCCCCATCCGACGAAATTGGGATCAGCCTTGCCGCGCTTCTCCTCAGGGCTGTTGTAGAGCCCATCGGCATCGGCCTGCCAGATCTCGATCAGCGCGTCCTTGAGTGGCGTTCGACTGCCGTCGAACACACGCCCCTTGATGATGATCCGTTCTCCCTTGGTCTCAGAGCCAACCAGAACGAGCCCGAGATCTTCTTCCCAGACCCCCGTGATCTCGACCCAATTCGGAGTGGCACCGATATGGATGTAGGGGCCGGCGGTCTGCGAAGGGGATTCCTTCAACGTCGTGAGCTTCTGAACCATCAGTTCCCCTCCATCCGGTTCTCGAACATGGTCGAGCGGCGCCCACGCAGCACGATGTCGAACTTGTAGGCCATCGCGTCCATGGGCAATGTGGCGTTGCGGTCGAGGGCTGCGACCAACTGCTCGATGCCCGCCTTGTCGGGAATGGTCGAGACGATCGGGCACTGCCAGATCATCGGGTCGCCTTCGAAATACATCTGCGTAATCAGACGCTGGGCGAAGGCATGGCCGAAGATCGAGAAATGGATGTGCGCCGGGCGCCAGTCGTTGACGCCGTTGGGCCAGGGATACGCGCCCGGCTTGATGGTCCGGAACCAGTAGCGGCCTTCCTCATCGGTGATGGTTCGCCCGCAACCGCCGAAATTCGGATCGATGGCGGCGAGGTAGGTTTCCTTCTTATGGCGGTACCGGCCTCCGGCATTGGCCTGCCAGAACTCTACGAGTGCGCCAGGAACCGGGCGGGCGTTCTCGTCAAGCACGCGGCCATAGACGATGATGCGCTGTCCGATGGGATCACCCGCCTTCGCGAAATTGCGGATGAGGTCGTTGTCGAGCGGCCCGATCTTGTTGTGGCCGAACCGCGGACCGGTCATTTCGGAAATTGTATTGTCGAGCGACAGCAGGGGGTATTGCGGCGAGCGCAGCACAGACGTCTTGTACTGGGGCGTGAATGCGGCCGGATGCCAGCTCCGGTCCCGCTGATAGAATGGTCCTTGATCCGACATCCTCAATTCTCCCTCGCGGTCCCCGACAAGGCTCCGCGCCAAAACCCGATCAGCTACTTGCGAGGCTCAGGCTCCGCTTCCATTTCCGCGTAGACCTTCTTGACGATCTTGATGGCGTGGTTGGCTGCCGGGACGCCCGCATAGACGGCCACGTGCATCAACGCCTCCTTGATGTCCTCCTTCGTCGCACCCGTGTTGCGGGTCGCGCGAACATGCATCGCCACTTCGTCGTCCTGGCCCAGGGCGGCAAGGAGCGCGATGGTCACGATGGAACGCTCCCGCTTGGTGAAATGCGGCCGTGACCAGACTGAGCCCCAGGCACCCTCTGTAATGAAGGTTTGGAAATCGGCGTCGAACTCCGTCATCTGCGCCGTCGCCCGATCCACATGGGCATCGCCAAGCACCTGGCGGCGAACCGCCATGCCGGCCTTGTAGCGTTCGCTCTCGTTTGTCTCAGACAAGTACCGCCTCCTCGAGGTGCTGCTTGATGAGCTCCGACAGTTCGGTGGGTTTCTCGACACAGGGAATGTGCCCTGCCCCTTCTATGAGCGCAAACCACGAGCCTGGGATGAGGTCTGCCGTGCCCTTCACAACGTCGGCTGGCGTGGATCCATCCTGATCGCCTGCCACACAGAGGGCTGGCACCGCGATTCGGCCCGCATCGGGCCTGAGATCGGCGTCGCGGATCGCCGCACAGGTGCCCGCGTAGCCATGAGCCGGAGTGCGGACCAGCATGTTGCGCCAGCCGGCGAGGTCGTCGGCCTGCGTCTCATGAAACTTTGGCGTGAACCAACGCTGGAGAACGGCATCGGCAATAGGTTCGATACCACCCGTCTCGACGGCGTTGATGCGGTCTGCCCAGAGTTCGGCCGTGCCAATCTTCGCCGCCGTGCAGCAGAGGGTGATGGATTCCACGCGATCGGGTGTCCGCACAGCCATGCGTTGCGCGATCATGCCGCCGACCGAGAGCCCGGCGTGAGAAGCCTGCCCGACACCAAGGCGGTCAAGGAGAGCGAGGAGATCGTCCGTGTGATCGTCGATGCTGTAGGGCACAGGCGGCGCGTCGGAGAGTCCGTGTCCTCGCTTGTCATAGAGGATGACCTGAAAGTGTTCGGTAAAGGCTGGGGCGACCTCCTGCCAGATCCGAAGATCGCTCCCAAGTGAGTTGATGAAGACGAGAACCGGGCCAGTCGTTGGCCCCTGAACCTGGTAGTGAAGCACGATCCCGTTGACCCGTACGAATGCCATGCCTCACCTCATGCAGCGACTGGACACCAAACGGAGCAGCGAAGTTTTAGCTAACCCGCAGCTCCGCACCACGATGCGTCCTATCCAAGCAGAACCAGAATTTCATCCTGCTTGTTCGCATTGCGAACATTGAATCTCATATCGCACATGTAGTACGATTCAGCCGCAGGGTGTCAAGGCTACCAAAGTCCAGAGCACCTCTTGGAGCCCGTGATGCAGAATGAGTTGACCTTAGATCAGAGAAGCGCGGATCGCGACTTCGTTGCGAGCCTCGAGAAGGGCTTGTCGGTCATCGAAGCGTTTGATGCTAGTCGGCCCCGGCTTAGCCTCTCCGACGTGGCAAAGCTCACCGGCATCACCCGAGCGGCTGCCCGGCGCTATCTGCTGACGCTCACCAAGCTGAATTACGCGGAATTCGACGGACGCTACTTCAGCCTTACCCCGCGGGTCCTGCGCCTCGGCTACGCCTATCTTTCTTCTGCGTCACTCTCGGCTCAGGTGCAGCCGTTCCTGGAGCGGATCTCCGAAGAGACGGGAGAATCGAGTTCGGCTGCGGTCCTCGACGGGGACGACATCGTTTACATCGCCCGTTCCGCCACGCGGCGGATCATGTCGATTGGACTGGGCGTCGGAAGCCGCCTCCCCGCCCACTGCACCGCTTTAGGTCGGGCAATTCTGGCTTTCCAGCCGGAGGACGAGTTCCGGGCGTATCTGCAACGAGTCCGACTGGAGGCCCGCACCCCGAAAACCATCACGGACAAATCCGCGTTTCAGGATGCCCTCGAAGCAACCCGCGCCCAGGGGTACGCAATTGTCAACGAGGAGCTTGAGTATGGGCTTCGCTCGATTGCCGTGCCGGTTGTGCAGAAAAACGGCAAGGTGACGATAGCGCTGAACCTCAGCGCCCAGGCCGGACGTGTCTCCGCCGAGGAGATGGAGAGGCGTTTTCTGCCCCTGTTGAACTCAGCCAGCGAGACGTTGCGCTACATGCTCTGATCTGCAGCCACTGGGCGACATCCGAGGAGAACGCGCGCCTCTTCAGTCGTGGCAACACGGTGCCCATGTTTTTCGATGGCGAGCACTGCGTGCTCCACCAACTCGGCATTGCTCACCGCGAGGCGGTCCTTCGTGACACGGATATTGTCCTCGAGGCCCGTGCGAACCGCATCGGCGCCTCGGGCGAGTGCCCAGCCCATGACCTTGGCCTGATGCCTACCTATGCCAGCGGCCGTCCAGGTGCAGGTTGGGAATAGGTGCTTTGCTTCCTTCAGCAGTATATCTAGCAGACGCTCCTCGGCCGGGAGCGCGTTCTGTACGCCCATGACGAACTGGATATGCGGCTGCTCGTCCATGAGGCCCCGATCGGCCAGCCGCCTCGCCCCATGAAGATGGGACAGGTCGAAAATCTCGATCTCCGGCCGGACCCCAAACTCCCTCATCTTCGCGGCCATCTCCTCGACGAGGCTGGTATGGTTCTCGTATACGATGGTCGGAAAGTTGACGGAGCCGGTGGACAGGGAAGCCATATCCGGGCGCAGATAGAGAGCGCTGCTGCGCTGGCCCGGATCCCGCCCCCGCCCACCAGTCGAGAACTGGATGATCATGCCGGGGCACTGCTCCGTAATTCCAGACTGGACCGCGGCGAAGCGCTCGGGATCGGACGAGGGCGTCTCATCGTCGTTGCGCACATGGATGTGGACGAGCGTGGCACCGACTTCGTAGGCCTGACGCGCAGCCACGATCTGTTCGGCTGGTGTGATCGGCACGGCTGGGTTGTCTTTCTTGCGCGGGACTGATCCGGTGATCGCGACGGCTATGACAATGGGTTTCATGCCCTTCCTCCCAACTCAAAGACCAGACCTCATCAGAGGAGACATAGTGCGCGGACGGCTTGGCGAGAACCGTCTCGCTTCGTAGTAAGCTTGCCGTATCCGTGGCGTCATCCAAGCTCACTAAGGCTCTTATCCGCCACCATGTTG
>JAJFBI010000275.1 GCA_020697385.1 Microvirga sp.
CGCGCTCGAACAGCGCGATCAGCGCAACAATGGCATCCGTCTCCGTCACTGGCTTGGCCCGATCCTTATGCTGGCATGCTCTCTAGCAATGCCCGGGCGTGATGGCGATTGTTTTTGGCAGGAAGGGTGAACGGAGAAGAGGGCCTGGACCTCGCCCTGTCATCCCCGCGCAGGCGGGGATCCATAACCACGACGTCTCAGAAGAGGGCGATTGGCGTCAAGGCTTGTTTTGCTTCGTCGGCGGTTCTGGCTCCCGGGCTCTGCTACGCGGCCCCGGAATGACAGTGCTAGGCTGGTTTACCCGATCCCGGATCGGCTGCGCCGTCCGGGATGACGCGGGTGTGGGTTGTCAAACAGCCCGCACTTTCGGGCCTGAGGCTGGGAAGCCTCAAGCCTGTGAGGTGATCGAGGGTGGCGCGTTGGGCAGCCCGGCTCGATGGGTGATGGTTGTGGTGATAGTGAGAGCCAAGCTCCTCGTCACGTGCGGTTTGTTTCAGCGGACCTGGAGGCATGCCAGATCGGCCACCTGCAATCACAGGCTTGCGAGGCCTGCGGCAGGACCGCTCCCCGTCCCACTCTTGCAACGCCTCGCGAGCGCGCGCCTCGACGGCAAAGGATGCACAACGATATAGCCGAGCTTAGTAAGACTCTCAAGAACATAGTGAGAACATCCTCCAGCGTCATCCCTGGAACAATTCCGGAGATGACGAGGAGGGTGTCAGGACTGTCGCATGTCCTTCTCGGCCGGAATGTTTCTCTCCAACCTGCCCGAGGGGCTCTCCCGCGCCGCCGGCATGCGCCGGGCCGGGCGCTCCAAGGCGTATATCTTCGGCATCTGGAGCGGCATCGCGGCAGTCTCCGGCGTGGCGGCGCTCATCGGCTACGGGGCGTTCGCCGAGACCGGCCCCGCCACCATCGCGTTCGTGACCGCCGTGGCGGCCGGCGCGATCCTCGCCATGCTGGCCGACACCATGGTGCCGGAAGCCTTCGAGACCGCCCACGAATATGCCGGCCTCATCACCGTCGCGGGCTTCCTGGCGGCGTTCACCCTGTCGCGGGTGGTGGGGGCGTGAGGGGGAACGGTTCAACCGGGTGAGTGAGCAAACCAGCCAGCACGTCTCCCTCTCCCGTGTGGGAGAGGGCTGGGGTGAGAGAAGTCCGGTGACGGAGAAGGTGCTGCGGGTGGCGTTCTGCAGTGGAGATGAATGCGCTTGGCTGGTGAAGCCGCGCTCCCTCACCCCTGCCCCTCGCCCCCCCGGGAGAGGGGGGGCGTCTTTACGTCTTCAGCCCGGAATGCGCTGCTCGTATTCGGGGCGCAGGCGGTTGATCTGGTCCCAGAAGGGCTCCGCTGGTTCCTGGCCGGCCATGCGGGCGGCCAGGATGTCGAGGTGGGTGTGCCAGCCGGAGCTGACGCTGAGCAGGGTCGAGCGCTCGGGCACGCGGCGATGCACGATTGTGAGCAGGGCCTTGGTGCCGATGGGCTCGAGCGTGAAGATGACGCCGCCGGTGGAGCCCCAGGTGATGGAGAGCTTTTTCGGCGGGTCGAGCTCGGTGATCTCGCATTGCAGCCGGTGCTCTTGCGCCGAGCCCTCCGAGCGCGGACCGGACGGGGAGGTAAGCTCGTCGTTGCGCCAGACGAACTCGAAGGGCGCGCCGACCGCCAGGGCCATCTCGCCCGCGGCCAGCCATTGGCGGCGCAGCTCGCTCTGCGTGAGGTAATCCCACACCCGCTCGACCGGTCCGGGCAGGAGGCGCTGGATGGTCAGCGTGTCGGGCTCGGAGAGCACGCCATAGGCATCGGGGGCAAGCTTGGTGGGCGAGAGGTCATTCATGGCTGTCTCCTTGGGGTTTGGGGGTTAGCTGAGCATCCTCCTCGCGAAGGAGCCGGTCGAGTGCATCCAGACGATCCGTCCAGAAGCGTTCGTAGGTGGTGAGCCATTCATGGGCGCTCGCCAGCGGGCCGGGGTCGAGGCGGCACACATGAGTCCGCCCACGCACCTCGCGCCGGATCATCCCGGCCTGCTCCAGCACCTTGATGTGCTTCGAGGCCGCCGCCAGGGAGATCGCGAACGGCTCGGCCAGCTGACTCACGGTGCGTTCGCCGCCCCTGAGGGTGGAGAGCATCCGCCGACGGGTAGGATCGCCCAGGGCGTGGAAGATCGTGTCCAAGTGGGATGTATGTTGTTCAACCATGTGGTTGAATGTGAACCCGGCGCGAATGATTGTCAACCGAACGGTTGAATAATTCTGCAGGAGGGCTCCCGCAGCGTCATACCTCGGCTCAAGCCCGGCGACAGACATCACGGCGGCGGCAGAGGATTCCGGCATCCGGACGAACCGTGTAGACTGAATCAGGGGGCACGGAGGCAACGACGATGCCCATCTACCTCGACCGGCACGACCTCAAGGGCCTGACTGCGGCGGACATCGCGGAGGCCCATCGCAAGGACCTGGAGGTGCAGGGGCGCTACGGGGTGCGGTTCCTGACCTACTGGTTCGACGACACCCGCGGCACCGCCTTCTGCCTCATCGACGCGCCCGACATCGACACGGCGATGCGCGTTCACGACGAGGCCCATGGAGCCGTCGCGCGGGATGTCATCGAGGTCGATCTCTCGGCCGTGGAGGCGTTTCTCGGCCGCGTGTCCGATCCCGCGCCGGCAGGGCATTGCTGCGACGGCCGCGTCGATCCGGCGATGCGCACCATCATGTTCACCGACATCGTCGATTCCACCGCCATGACGGCGCGCCTCGGCGACTTGCGTGCCGTCGAGATGGTGCGGGCGCACGATGCGGTGGTCCGCCGGGCTCTGCACAACAAGGGCGGGCGCGAGGTCAAGCACACGGGCGACGGGATCATGGCCGCCTTCGACGATGCGGCCGCCGCGGTGGATTGCGCGCGGGCGATCCAGCAGGCTTTCGAGGCCTTCAACCTCGCCAGCCGCGAGAAGCTGCAGGTGCGCATCGGCCTCGATGCGGGCGAGCCGGTGGCCGACCATAACGACCTGTTCGGCGCGACCGTGCAGATGGCCGCGCGCCTGTGCCAGAGCGCGGAGCCCGACACCATTGTGGTGTCGAGCATTATCAGCAGCCTCATGCCCGATCGCTCCCACCTCGCGAGCCTTGGGCCAAAGACCCTCAAGGGCTTCGCGCAGCCCGTGGAGGCGTTCGAGGTGACGTGGCGATGAGGCCCTGGGCTGTCATCCCCGGCGGCCGCAGGCCGGGAATGACAGAGGGGAAACGTGCTGCTTTAACGCCCCTTGCGTCCACCCTTATATTTCGGCTTCTGCCCGGCGAACCCTTGCGTCGAGCGGCCGGACGGACGCTCGCGGAAGTTCAGCGGGACTTCGCGGTCGGTGCCGGGGCCCATCTCGTCGAGGCCGGGCTTGCGGATGCGGGTGCCCTCGTCCGAGCGGCCCTTGCCGGTCGGGCCATAGCTGTCCGAATCCTCGTCGCCAGCTGTTGCGCCCTCGGCTGAAGGCGGAAGGCCCTTCGGCGGCAGGTTGGCGCTGCGGCCGTATTTGCGCGAGCCGCCGTATTTGCCCGCATCCTTCTCCACGTCGCTCTGGCGCGCCATCGGGTCGTCGCTGATGGCAAGCTCGGTGGCCTGCAGGCGCTTGAGTTCGTCGCGCAGCCGCGCGGCCTCCTCGAATTCCAGGTTCGCCGCGGCCTCGCGCATGCGCTTTTCCATATCGGCGATGACGGCTTTGAGGTTGTGGCCGACCGTCCTGTCGGCGAGGCCCTTGTCGACCGTGACATGGTCGCGCTCGTAGACGCTCTCGAGAATGTCGGCGATGTTCTTCTTCACCGATTGCGGCGTGATGCCGTGCTCGGCGTTGTAGGCGAGCTGCTTCTCGCGGCGGCGGTTGGTTTCGGCGATCGCGCGCTCCATGGAGCCGGTGATCTTGTCGGCGTAGAGGATCGCCTTGCCTTCCACGTTACGCGCCGCGCGGCCGATGGTCTGCACCAGCGAGGTTTCGGAGCGCAGGAAGCCCTCCTTGTCCGCATCGAGAATGGCAACCAGCGCGCATTCGGGAATGTCGAGGCCCTCGCGCAGCAGGTTGATGCCGATGAGCACGTCGAAGGCGCCGAGCCGCAGGTCGCGGATGATCTCGATGCGCTCCAGCGTGTCGATGTCCGAGTGCATGTAGCGCACGCGGATGCCGTTCTCGTGCATGTATTCCGTGAGGTCCTCGGCCATGCGCTTGGTGAGCGTGGTGACGAGCGTGCGGTAGCCCTGCGCTGCAAGCTCTTTCACCTCGTGCACGAGATCGTCGACCTGGGAGCGCGCCGGGCGGATCTCCACGATGGGATCGACGAGGCCTGTGGGGCGGATGACCTGCTCGACGAAGATGCCGCCGGTCTGCTCCATCTCCCACTTGGCGGGCGTGGCCGACACGTGCACGGATTGCGGACGCATGGCGTCCCATTCCTCGAACCTGAGAGGACGATTGTCGAGGCAGGACGGCAGGCGGAAGCCGTATTCGGCAAGCGTCGCCTTGCGGCGGAAGTCGCCGCGATACATGCCGCCGAGCTGCGGCACCGTGACGTGGCTCTCGTCGCAGAACACCAGCGCGTTGTCGGGCACGTATTCGAACAGCGTCGGCGGCGGCTCGCCCGGCTTGCGGCCGGTGAGGTAGCGCGAATAGTTCTCGATGCCGGCGCACGAGCCGGTCGCCTCCATCATCTCCAGATCGAAGATGGTGCGCTGCTCCAGCCGCTGCGCCTCGAGCAGGCGGCCGGCGGCGTTGAGCTGATCGAGCCGCCAGCGCAATTCGTCCTTGATGCCGCTGATCGCCTGAATGAGCGTCGGGCGCGGCGTCACATAGTGCGAGTTGGAATAGACCTTGATGAATTGCAGTTCGTCGGTCTTCTGCCCGGTCAGCGGATCGAACTCCTCGATGCTCTCGACCTCGTCGCCGAACAGGTTCACGCGCCAGGCGCGATCCTCGTAGTGCGCCGGGAACAGGTCGAGCGTGTCGCCGCGCACGCGGAACGAGCCGCGGTAGAAGTCGTGCTGCGTGCGCTTGTACTGCAGCGC
>JAJFBI010000276.1 GCA_020697385.1 Microvirga sp.
TCCTCGATCTGCACGGCCGTGAGCACCGACGAGGTGCGGGCGAGATAGCGGATCGTCGCCTCAAGGGGCGGTTCTTCCGTTACCTGCTCTGCGGGCAGGAGCCCTTCTGCCGCGAGTGCCTGAGCAAAGTGGCACTTGTCCGCCTTGCGCGCAGCACGCTCGCGGTCGGATGTTTTCGGGTCGAAGATGCCCAGCGTCTGGCGCAGATCGACATCGAGGCCGCGCCACCACCCGGTGAAGGTCGGCAGGTCGTGTGTGGTGATCACCGCGAGGGCCGAGCGGGGATATTGGTCCGGTTTCTTGAACGCGGATCCATCGCGCTCGAAGGGCAGAACTCGGTAGCTGAGAACGAGAAACCTTCCGGTGCCGTGCCGAGATCTTCCGCAATCACAAGGCAGCGGGCGCGGTGGCTCTCGATGCGCAACACCGCCAGCATGTCCTCGAACGGGTAATCCACGTAGGCCCCCTGCGAGGCAGGAGCGCCGGATGGGATCAGGAAGAGGCGCTGAAGCTGGAAGGCGTGATCGATGCGGATCGCGCCGGCATGGCGCATGTTGGCCGTGACGAGATCACGGAAGGCGGCAAGGCCCTGTTCCTCGAGTGTGAGTGGGTTGAAGGGTGGTAAACCCCAATCCTGTCCCTGCGGACCGAGAGGGTCGGGCGGTGCGCCGATGGACAGCCCTGGAGCATAGCGCTCTGGGGTCGACCAGATTTCGGATCCGCCGCCATCCGATCCAACAGCGAGATCGCGATAGAGCCCGATGGGAAGTCCGGCGGCGTGGGCCCGCTCAGAAGCCTGGCCCAACTGCTGGTCGGCGAGCCATTGCAACCAGGCATGGAAGGCAACCCGCTCCGCTTCCTGCGCCTGGAAGCGCCTGACCTCATCCGAATGGATCGATCGAAAGGCTTCAGGCCAATCGCCGGCCCAGAAGAGACCCTGCGCCCGGAAATGTTCCGAGAGCGCCTCAAAAGTGGCATGCGCCTCGAGAGCTTCGCCGCCTTCCCGGCGGAAGGTCTCGAAAGCGATATTGTCGCCGGAGGTCTGGAACCAGGACCAGAGGGCATCAAGGACAGGGCGCTTAATGGCCCAGACCTCTGCGTAATCGATGAGTGAGGCGCCACGCAGCTTGGCGAGACTCTGCTGCACATTTGAATCTGCGAGCAACTCCTGCGCACCACTCTCGGCATAGCCCTCGACAATGGTCGGATCGATGTAGAGGGATTCGAGAAACAGGCGTGAGGATGGCGAATAGGGAGATATCTTGGAACGGTCCGCCGCGAAGAGCGCATGAACCGGGCTGAGGCCCAGGAACGCGCCGCCGAAGCCGCCGACAGCCTCTGCGGTGAGCGCCACATCCGAATAGTCGCCGATCCCGAGATCACGCTCCGAGCGCAGGGAATAGACCTGTGCCGTCAGCCCCCACAATCGTGTGTCGCCTTTCAGGATTTCGGGCTCCCAGCACTTGTTGGGAGCGGCGATGATCGTCGCCTCCCAGTCGCCTGCCCGGAACTGGTGATAGCCCATTGGAAGGGGAGGGAGATCGAGAGTGCGACCGGTTTTGGTGATCCGGCCTTCGTGAGTGGTTCCGCCCTCTTCCGTCAAAGTCCACGCCGAGACTCCTGCCGCGCTGCGCAATTTGATTTTTGTCGGCGCCTCGGCTTCCACGGTCACGACTGCTGGCAATGAGCCTGCCTTCAACCTCTCCAGTCGCTCGAGACTCTCCTGCGCCCCTTTAGGGGATGTGACATCGAGTCCAAGAGCGGCGAGGAGGGCCTTGCGTGTGTCGGAACTTGTCTCGACCCTTTTTCCGAAGGCATCGCTGTAGTCTCGGGAAATGCCGACGAGGGCGGCCATCCGCTCCAGCAGAGCGTCCAGCTTGCTCATGCGGACGCTCCCTTCATGACGATGGCCGACCACGGCGGAAGCTGAAGGCTCCCATCTGCAAGTGCTGCGCCCGCACTCGACCAGAGCACACGTGTGTTCTCATCCGCCGTCCCGTTCACGCTCCGGTCGCCGAAATTGGCCAGCAGGCGAAGCATGCCGGCCGCGAAGGTCCAAGTCACGTCAAGGGATTTGTCTGCTGAGATCCTATAATCCGAGCCGCGATACTGGCTCTTCAGGAGAGGCACAATCTCCGTCTGCCGCAGGTCGAGCAGGTGACGGGTCTGTGCGAGAACCTCTTGATGGGGTGATTGCGCAGCTTCCGACCAATCGATCTTAGATCGTTCGAATGTCTTGCGGTCAGTCGGATCGGGAATGCGCAGCGACATCTCCGGATCCGTGAAGGCCTTGAAGCGCTTGAACTCGCCGCGTCGCCCTTCGCGTACGGCTTTAGCCAGATCCGGCTCGCTCTCGAAATCGACGAAGAACTGGAAGGGTGTCGAGGCGGCCCATTCCTCGCCCATGAAGATCAGCGGGATCTGTGGCGATAGGAGGAAGACGCCTTGCGCGAGAGCCAAGCGCTCAGGGGGCATCAAATGCGAAAGGCGTTCGCCGAAGGCGCGATTGCCGACCTGATCGTGGTTCTGGAGGAAGGACACGAAAGCCGCTGGAGTCAGATGGCCCGAAGGCTCACCGCGAACGACACCATCCTTATGCGGAGATGGATCGCCCTGATAGGCGAAGCCTTCAGCCAACGCCCGTCCGAGATGCTCGAGCGGACGGTTGGCATAATCTTCATAATAGCCTTCATTCTCTCCGGTCAGAAGAGCATGCCACGAGTTATGAATGTCATCGGCCCATTGCGCCGTGTGAAGCGCCGGCTTCCCACCGGGGTCGCGGCCGAGCCAACGCGCTTGATTTGCCTCATTTTCAAGCACCAGATGAACCTGTCGATCAGGGATGGCTTCACGAATTCTGTTTGCCAGCTCTTCGATGAAGTGCGGCTTACCGTCATCCACTATGGCATGAACGGCATCGAAGCGAAGACCGTCGATATGGAATTCCTCCAGCCAATACAACGCATTGTGGAAGAAGAAGTCGCGCACATTACGGCTGCCTTCTCCGTCCACGTTGATGCCCGCTCCCCATGGAGTCGGGTGGCGCTCCGTGAAGAAGGTCTTGGCATAGGCATGGAGATAGTTTCCCGAAGGGCCGAAGTGATTGTAGACCACGTCGAGGAAGATCATGATGCCGAGCGCGTGCGCACGGTCGACAAGGCGCTTCAGGTCGTCGGAGCTGCCATAAGCAGCATCCGGCGCGTAAGGCAGGACACCGTCATAACCCCAGTTCCGGCGCCCGGGGAACTCGCCGATGGGCATGAGCTCGATGGCCGTGATGCCTAAATCGCGCAGATCCTCAAGCTTGGTCATCAGGCCTGCATAGGTGCCGTCCGGCGTCGCTGTTCCCACATGGACTTCGTAGAGGACGGTTTCTTCCCATGGTCTCCCTATCCAGGCGGCATCGGACCACTGATATATTCCGGGGTCGACAACGAGGCTCAGGCCATGGACGTCGTCGGGCTGAAATCTGGAGGCGGGATCGGGCACTACCAGGTTGCCGTCGATCCTGTAGCCGTAGCGGCTACCTGCGCGGGCCTCCTGCGAAACGAAGCGATACCAGCCTTCGTCGCCAGCCGTCATGGGAAGCTCGGTATCATCGAGCACTAGCCGAACATCCTGGGCTGTGGGTGCCCATAAGGCAAAGCGAATCCCGTCGGGGGTTATCTCAGCCCCAAAGGGCATAGAGTGAACGCGCCGCATCTGAACTCCGGAAGATAAGGGGAGGCACTTGCGAACGAGCATTGCAGGCCAATGTTCCAGAGCCGCAGAAAAAAACAGCCAAGCTGACTTTTGCAGGTGGTGAGTTTCCCAACGCAGTGCAGCCAAGCTGGCTGGAAGGACTAGTCAGAAATATTGCAAATTTTTTGCGGAACCATAGCGGGGGTCAAGGAGTTAAGAGCCCGACTGCCTATGGCGCGGGGAGTCGATGGGGATTGCGCCTCTGAGCTAACATGCTTGATTCAACTCAACTGGACACCGTTTCAGGTGTCTCGACCATGGCGCATGCCGAACTTTTGACCGGCTCCCAGGCTTCCGTTTCCATCAAGCGCCGTCAGTCAATTCTCTTCGTAACATCAGAGATAGCCGACTACATCAAGGCCGGAGGGCTTGGCGAAGTGTCGGCGGCACTGCCCCGCGCATTGCGGCATCACTACGATGTGCGAATTCTTATTCCAGGTTATCGTCAGGTTCTGTCGCAGATCGGCAACGTGGAGGAGATCGCCCGTCTTCCGGCTTCATTCGGCATTCCAGCCTGCGGCCTTGGGCGTGGAACGACCCAGGACGGCCTGACGGTTTACGTGCTCCTATGCCCGGAATTGTATGATCGTGACGGATCGCCCTATGTCGACAGCTTTGGGGCTGACTGGAGCGACAACGACATTCGCTTCGCACGTCTCGGATTAGCGGCGGCCGACATTGCCTGTGGAAACGGCGATCCCTTGTGGCGGGCGGATCTCCTGCACCTCAACGATTGGCCTTCAGGGATGGCATCCGCCTACCTCGCTTGGCGCGGGCAGCGCATCCCGACAATTCTGACGATTCACAATCTCGCTTATCAGGGAAACTTCGATCGCAATCGCCTGTCCCATCTTGGCATTCCCGATGCCGCCTTTCAGATGAACGGGGTCGAGTTTTACGGGAAGCTGTCTTTCCTGAAAGCAGGAATCTACTACTCGTCGCATATCACGACCGTGAGTTCCACCTATGCCAAAGAGATCACGCGACCGGAATTCGGCTGTGGTCTTGACGGCCTTCTCAGGACCCGTGCCGAGGAGGGGCGCCTCGACGGCATCATCAACGGCATCGATGCAAGCTGGGACCCGAGCACGGACCCTTATCTGGTCAGCGGATTCTCTGCTGAGAACTTCCGCGGCAAGCGCGCCAACGCCAACACTGTGCGCAGGAGTTTCGGTCTCGACCTGTCCTCCGGCCCGCTCTTTGCAGTGGTATCGCGCCTCGTGCATCAGAAAGGCGTTGATCTCGCCATCTCGGCGGCGGAAACCATCGTCTCCCAGGGAGGGCAGATTGCAGTCATCGGCCAAGGCGAGGCTCGCTTCGAGTCAGCGCTGAAGGCTCTCTCAAGCCGCCATCCGGGTTCCGTCGGTGTGAAGATCGGTTATGACGAGGGCGATGCACGCCG
>JAJFBI010000277.1 GCA_020697385.1 Microvirga sp.
GTCGGCGGCATGGGAACGGTGTTCGGCCCGATTGCCGGCGCCGCCGTGATCATCTCGATGCAGAACTACCTCGCCCAGCTCGGCTCCTGGGTCCTCGTCGTGCAGGGCGTGATCTTTGTCGCCTGCGTGCTGCTCTTCCGCGAGGGCATCGTCGGCGTGATCTCGAAGCGCATCAAGCAGCCGCTGTAACGAGACCGGCGTTCCGATCGGGAGGCGGAGCGACTCGACTGCGGGCACGGGTTTGCGAGCGATGGCGAGATGGCGCTTCCGGTGATTCTCGGTCTTGGCGGCACGATGCGCTCGGGTTCGATCACGGAGCGCGTCCTCGAGATCAGCATGCGCGCGGCCTCTGCCGCTGGCGCGGAGACGGTCGTCATCGGTGGGCCGGAGCTCGCGTTGCCGCTCTACGATCCCCAGGAGCCGGCACGGAGCGCAGAGGCGGTTCGCCTTCTGGCGCACCTCCGCCGAGCGGACGGAGTGATCATCGCGTCCCCCGCCTACCACGGCTCGATCTCCGGCCTTGTGAAGAACGCCCTCGATTATGCCGAGGACCTGCGGGACGAGCCGCGACCCTATCTCGACGGGGTGGCGGTCGGGCTGATCGCCTGCGCCGCCGGTTGGCAGGCGGGCACGCAAACACTGCAGGCGCTGCGTTCGATCGCTCACGCCCTGCGGGCCTGGCCGACGCCGCTCGGTGTGGCGATCAACACGTCCGGCGAGCTCTTCGACGCTGCCGGCCGATGCGTGGACGAGTCCGCGCAGCTCAAGCTCGAGACGGTAGGGCGCCAAGTGGTCGAGTTCTGCAGAATGCGGGTCGCGGCGCTAGGCTGCCGCAGTACGCGCTTAGGTTGACGCGCAACCCGACGAGATCTGGCGCGACGTTCATAACGCTCCAGGCGCGCGAGGTTGTTTACCGAGGTGCTCCGCGGCGGCATTTTCCATTCCGCGGCTCGCTGAGCCCGTACAGCTAGGCGGTCACTCACGCTTGATCGTGCTGACGGACGGCAGCATCCACAGCTCCACGTCGCCGATAGTTTGCACGTAGCGATACGGGGCGAACGCGGCGCCAACGGGACCGGACATCATGCGCCTTCTCCAATCCATCCAATCGAGGTGGATCAGGACGATGTCCGGTCGTCCGCTTCGAATATCGTCCGCCAGCCTGATCATATCGCGTGCGATATGACCGTCCAGTCGGGAGCGGATCGGCTCGGCGAGCGCCTGCCGCTGACGGAGCAGGGCCCCTTCGGTGACCCACTGGCTGCACGCCCGGGCGACCCATCGCCCGCCCAGGTAACGCACCATGGGATGGCCGATCGACAGATCCGCCGAGACTGCGAGCAACTTCGGCTGGAGCTTCAGATCCGCAATGGCTGAGGCGAGGGCTGCGAAGTCGCGGCCGCCCCCGAACCACACGGCGCACTGATACGATAGTACGGCGAGCGCGATCCCGCAGGCGGTTCGCAGCGCCAGGCGAGCCGTGCACCCAACTCGAATCGCAGAACCGGGATCTTTGGAGAGGGCGGCGGCAAGGGCAAAAAAGGCGAGCGCGACGCTTGGGTAGGCCTGATATGACCAGCCTTTGCCCTGGATGAGAAAGGCCCCAAGGAAACCTGCCGAGGCGAGATAGGCAATGAGCAGGAGGGGATCCCGTCGGACCTCTTTTGGGGCGAGAAGAAGCCATAGCCCTGTCGCAGCCCAGAAGATCGCTGCGGGTGCGGCCAAGAGCTCGAGCCCGTAATGGACGGGCAGGAACACATCGCGCAGCAGCGGAAGCATGTCGGTCAGGTAAGCCGGAAAGAACGCGACGATCGCTCCGGCGTAAGCCGCCGCAAGCGCCGTCGCCACGAGATTTTCCGCCCGGAAAAGCGGCCGTAGCGACCGCAAGCGGGTGAGCAAAGCTACCTCGGGAAGTAGCGCCGCGAGGGCGAAATGGGGCTTGATCGACACCGTCAACCCAAGCCCGAGGCCAGCGGCAACGGCCAGCGGTGGTCGAAGGGGCAGGCCACGCGCACGCACTGCCGTCGCGGCGAGCGCCGGCAGAATGCACAGGAGAGCGATGTGCTCGCGCTGGCCGAAGTTGTAGTTCGGCAGCAGCAGGACAATGCCAACCGAAGCGGCGAGCAGCCATCGCCAGCTGCCGCCTCGGACCATCCCGACGGGCGCGAGAAGCAGCCCGGTAAGCGCCAGGCTCAAGATCGCGACGAAGAAAACCCCCGCGTCGAGCATGCGCTCAGGGGCTATTCCGAGCGTCCGCCCGACCCAGATGGCGGGCACGTAGACCAAGGCGGAGGCTGGTGGGTTCGTCTCGATCAAGTCGACATATAGGCGTTGTCCGTCCAGCAGCTTCTCCCCGAGCGTGAGGAGCCACGCCACATCGCTATTCGTGTGCAGAACTGCCCGGAGCGCCGCTGCCCCGAGCAAGGCGCCGAGCGCGGCCACGGCGCCCAGCATGTCCGGCCAGCCGCCCCCGCGCGCGGTCGGCACGGCAGCATCGGAATGGTGGCGTCGGAGCATGGTTTATCCGAAGTGACCGCCTGCAGAGTTCCCTTCCGCAGAAGAACCTGAGCTTCTTGATCTCCCGCGAGCGGCTGTCGGGCAGCGTGGAGATGTGAGCCTCGCCTTAACCCGACGTTTGGTTCTCGCGAAAACGATCACGGGAGCCCCAGATACCCTCAATGTTCGTTTCATAGCGGGTGCCAATGAGTTGCGAAATCCGCCTCCACGCGCGCAACCGTTCTAATTGCTGCGCCTCCTCCAGGCCCAGCGCGCTCAAACGTTCTCGCCACACGGCTGGGCCGGGGTTTGGATAGTCGAGGCGCTTCGCGTAATCGCGGATATGTCGCGTGGGATGAAATAATGGAAATAGAACGATGTCCTCCAAGATCAGCAGGTCCGGGCCGAATTCCCCGATTTGCCTTCCGATCTCCGCCAGACACTCGTCCAGGTAGCAATGCCCTTAAGCGGTGACCGCCGCAAGCTCAATGATGCCGCAAACGGGCGCTGCAAAGGCCTTCGTCGATCAGGAGCGCTGCCTTGTTTGCCATTGACAGGCGCATCACCCGGAGGGTCGGGTGGGAACGCAGCACCCGCTCCACCTCACGCTGCGCCAGTAGCTTGGCTGACCGCGGGAAGGCAGCGGCCTGTATGGTGGCCGTGAATGCGAGAAGACCGAACACAGCAATTAGCGTCAGGCGCAACGCCAAGCTTGCGCGAGTACCGCAACGGCGCCGCTCCCCTCCAAAGTGGGTCAATGTCGGCCCCGCGGATTGCGACGCCGCGCTATGCGATCGATCTGACCATCGACAATCTCGCCTAGCGGAACGATCCGGCGGCAGCCTCGCCACAAGCACTATGCTCGGCCAGCAGTCCGCTGGCTGCGCAGTTGCCATTTTCGTCGCCATGGGCTCTTTGGCGTCCTCCATCACCCGCCGAGGACAGGTTTGAGGCGCCGAATGGGCAAAGTCTTCCCCGTCGTGCTGTCCGGGGGCGCGGGCAGCCGCCTATGGCCGCTCTCGCGTGAATCCTACCCCAAGCAGCTGCTTCCCCTCGCCGGCTCCGAGAGCATGCTGCAGCAGGTCTCCCGGCGTGCCTCCGATCCCCACCGCTTCGAACCCCTTCTCGTTCTCGCCAACACTGAGCACCGGTTCGTAATCGCGGAGCAGCTGCGGGCGATCGGGTTGCATGGCCGGATTGTGCTCGAGCCGGAGGGCCGCAACACGGCCCCCGCCGCGGCCGTCGCCGCCCTCATAGCACTGCGCGAGACTCCGGACGCGCTGATCCTGATCATGCCCGCCGACCACGTCATCGGCGACGAGCCGGCTTTCCAGCGGGCCGTGGACGCCGGCATCGCGGCTGCGGAGCATGGCTCGCTCGTCCTGTTCGGGGTCCGCCCCGACCGGCCGGAGACCGGATACGGCTACATCCGCGTCGGCGAGCCCCTCAAGCGGTCTCCGGGCGCGCACCACGTGCTGAAATTCGCCGAAAAGCCGGACGCGACGACCGCCGAAGGATATCTGAATTCGGGCGAGTACGTCTGGAACAGCGGGATCTTCCTTTTGCCGGCCGCGGCGGCGCTGCAGGAGCTGGAGCGGCTTGCCCCAAAGGTACTGCGCGCCTGCGAGCAGGCGCTCGCCGACGCGACGAGCGACCTCGACTTTCTTCGACTCGCTCCCGACGCCTTCCGCGCCGCGCCCTCGATCTCGCTAGACTACGCCGTCATGGAAGGCACCGACCGGTCGGCGGTGGTGCCGGTGGACTTCCCCTGGTCTGATGTCGGCGCCTGGTCGGCCCTCTGGCAGATCGGGAACAAGGACGAGGCCGGCAATGTCCTCGTCGGAGAGGCGCTCGTCGACGACGCTAGGGATTGCTACGTTCGCAGCGAGGGGCAGCTCGTTGCCGCGATTGGTGTCGAGGATCTGATCGTCGTCGCGACGGCCGACGCCGTTCTGGTGACCTCGAAGAAGAGCGATCAGAAGGTCAAAGCAATGGTCGACCGGCTGAAGCGCCTCGGCAGCGCGGCCGCGACGCAGACGTCCCGCGTCTATCGGCCGTGGGGCTATTACGAGTCGATCCACCGCGGCGAGCGCTTCCAGGTGAAGCGCATCACGGTCCGACCGGGAGCCAAGCTTTCCTTGCAGAAGCACTATCACCGCGCCGAGCACTGGATCGTGGTGAATGGCACCGCCCTCGTGACCCGCGACGGCGAGGAGATCCTGCTGCGCGAGAACGAATCGCTGTTCCTGCCGCTCGGCTGCGTGCACCGCCTCGCGAACCCGGGGCGGGTCGCGCTCAACCTGATCGAAGTGCAATCCGGCCCGTATCTCGGCGAAGACGACATCGTCCGAATCGAGGACATCTATGCCCGGGCGTAACGGCCGGACCTCGCCTGATCTGGTTCAGACAGATGTGAGATGATTCCCTTGAGCGGGGATCGGGGGTCTCCGAAGCTGAAGTTGCGACACGCCAACAGGAGAGCCCCCGATGCAAGTTTTGGCCTGCCCCGCCATGTTATCAGGGCGGGATGCGCCTAGAGCCGCTCGACCTTGTACCGTTGGGCCAAGGCGCGCGAACCGAAGAGCCGGCGCCCGCACTGTCTGCGCCAGAAGACCTGGACGCCGGCGCTGATGCGGGCGGTCGAACGGATCCGGCTCGACAACCCGATGTGGGGCAAAGAGAAGATCACCGTCCTGCTCGCCCGCGAAGGCATCGCCGCCTCGGTCTCGACCGTCGGCCGCAT
>JAJFBI010000278.1 GCA_020697385.1 Microvirga sp.
ACGATTGTGCTCGTGGAGCAGAATTTCCGGTTTGCGGCATCGGTCGCGGACCGGCACTATGTGGTCGAGCAGGGGAAGGTCATCGACATCATCCCCAATCATGAGATCGACCGCAACATCGACAAGCTGCACGCCTATCTCGGCGTGTAGTGCACGAGTTCTGGACCGGGCGAACGCCCAACTTAGGGAGAGCGAGTAAAATGAAGATCAGCAACCTTGTCCTGACCGCCCTGGCGGCAACCTTGATGGCCGGCACGGCCATGGCCGACACGGCCGTCAAGCTCGGCGTTCTGAACGACCGGTCCGGCATCTATGCCGACCTTGCAGGCGAAGGCTCCGTCATCGCCGCGCAGATGGCGGTGGAGGATTTCAAGGCGGCGGAAAAGGGCATCACCGTGGAGATCATCTCCGCCGATCACCAGAACAAGCCTGATGTCGCCTCGACGATCGCCCGCCAGTGGTATGACCAGGAGGGGGTCGACGTCATTCTCGACGTGCCCACCTCTTCCGCGGCGCTGGCCGTGAACGACGTTACCCGCGAGAAGAACAAGGTGTTCATCAATTCGGGAGCCGCCTCGTCGGATCTGACGGGCTCCAAGTGCTCGCCCAACACCGTTCATTGGACCTATGACACCTGGGCGCTCGCCAACGGCACCGGCAGCGCGATGGTTCAGACCGGCGGCAAGAAGTGGTTCTTCCTGACGGCCGACTACGCCTTCGGCCACGCACTCGAGCGCGACACGACGGCGGTGGTCGAGGCGGCAGGGGGCGAAGTCGTCGGCTCCGTCCGCCACCCCTTCCCAGGTACCGACTTCTCGTCCTTCCTTCTGCAGGCGCAGTCGTCGGGCGCCGAGGTCATCGGACTCGCCAATGCCGGCGGCGACACCATCAATTCGATCAAGCAGGCCGCCGAATTCGGCATCACCCAGGGCGGCCAGGCGCTGGCCGGGCTTCTCGTCTTCCTCACCGATGTGCATGCATTGGGGCTGCAGACGGCGCAGGGACTGGTGCTGACCGAAAGCTTCTACTGGGACCTCAACGATCAGACGCGTGAGTGGTCGAAGCGCTTTGCGGAGAAGGGCGACGGCGACATGCCGACCATGGTCCAGGCCGGCGTCTATGCAGGCGTGCTCCATTACCTGAAGGCGGTGGAAGCGACCGGCGGCAAGGACCCGACTGCCATCATGGCCAAGATGAAGGAAATGCCGACGGACGACCCGCTGTTCGGAAAGGGCTCAGTCCGTGTCGATGGCCGCAAGATCCACGACATGTATCTGTTCAAGGTGAAGGCGCCCGACCAGTCGAAGGGTGCGTGGGACTATTACGAACTCGTCTCCACCATCCCGGCCGACAAGGCATTCCGTCCCCTCGCCGATGGCGGCTGCGAACTCGCGAAGTAGCAGGCTGAAGCCGGACATGCCGGTTCGCCGGCATGTCCGACCGTTTGCAGGGCACGGTGATGTTCGAGCTTTTGGGAATTCCTCCGCAGGCATTGTTCGGCCAGCTGCTGCTCGGGCTGATCAACGGCTCATTCTATGCCCTGCTCAGTCTGGGGCTGGCGGTGATCTTCGGCCTGCTCAACATCATCAATTTCGCGCACGGAGCGCAGTACATGATGGGCGCCTTCGTCGCCTGGATGCTGCTCAATTATGTCGGCGTGAGCTACTGGTGGGCGCTGCTGCTGGTGCCGCTGGTGGTCGGCGTCTTCGGCGTCGTCATCGAACGGCTGATGATCTCGCGTCTCTACCATCTCGACCACCTCTACGGGCTGCTTTTGACCTTCGGCCTGGCGCTCATCATCCAGGGCCTGTTTCGCAACCAGTACGGGATATCGGGGCTGCCTTATCAGATCCCTTCGCAACTCGCCGGCGGGCAGAACCTCGGCTTCATGTTCCTGCCCAACTATCGGGGCTGGGTCATCTTTGCCTCGCTGGTCGTCTGTCTCTCCACCTGGTTCATCATCGAGAAGACGCGGCTCGGCGCCTATCTGCGCGCCGCCACGGAAAATCCGACGCTGGTCGGCGCGTTCGGCATCAACGTGCCGCGCCTGATCACCCTGACCTACGGATTTGGCGTCGCCCTGGCCGCACTGGCGGGCGTGCTGGCAGCGCCGATCTACTCCGTCAATCCCAACATGGGCGCCGACCTCATCATCGTCGTTTTCGCGGTGGTGGTGATCGGCGGCATGGGCTCCATTCTCGGCTCCATAATCACCGGCTTCGGCCTCGGTCTGGTCGAGGGGCTCACACGCGTCTTCTATCCGGAGGGTTCCGCCGTCGTGATCTTCGTCATCATGGCGATCGTGCTTCTGATCAAGCCGGCAGGATTGTTCGGGAGGCCCGCCTGATGGCCGTCGAGACCGGCAGTCCCGCCATCGCCGAACCCGTCTCCCATGCCGCGAACGGCATGGCGCGGCACCATCTCTACATCTTCGCCGCCCTGCTGGCCTTCGGCCTGGTGGCGCCGTTCGTGCTTTACCCCGTCTTCCTGATGAAGGTGATGTGCTTCGCGCTGTTTGCCTGCGCCTTCAACCTGTTGCTCGGCTATGGCGGCCTTCTGTCGTTCGGCCACGCCGCCTTCTTCGGCTCGGCAAGCTATGTCTCGGCGCATGCCGCAAAGGTCTGGGGTCTTACGCCAGAGCTCGCCGTGCTTACCGGCACGATCGCCGGCGCCTTGCTTGGCCTGGCGATCGGCGCGCTCGCCATTCGCCGACAGGGCATCTACTTCGCGATGGTCACCCTGGCCTTCGCGCAGATGGTCTTCTTCTTTTCGCTGCAGGCGCCTTTCACCGGCGGCGAGGACGGCATCCAGGCCGTGCCGCGCGGCAGCCTGCTCGGGCTCGTCGATCTGTCCCCGGACCGCACCCTCTACTACTTCGTGCTGGCGGTGGTGTTCCTCGGCCTTCTCCTCATCTATCGCATCATCCACTCTCCCTTCGGACAGGTGCTCAAGGCGATCCGCGAGAACGAGCCTCGGGCCGTTTCCCTGGGCTACCGTGTCAACCGCTACAAGCTGGCCGTCTTCGTCATGTCGGCAACGCTGGCCGGCCTTGCCGGCGCCACCAAGGCCATCGTTTTCCAGCTCGCCTCGCTGACCGACGTCTACTGGACGATGTCTGGCGAGGTGGTCCTGATGACCCTGCTCGGCGGAATGGGAACGGTTTTCGGGCCGCTGGTGGGCGCCGCCGTAATCGTGACGATGCAAAATTACCTGGCGACTTTCGGTGCCTGGGTGACGATCATTCAGGGCTGCATCTTCGTGCTCGGCGTGCTTCTGTTTCGCGAGGGAATCGTCGGCGTCCTCTCGAAATGGGTGAAGAAGCCCCTGTAGCGCCGTGTCCGACGGGCCTGTCCGCTGCGGCTGCACGGGGCGACCGTCCGGAATTCTCCTTTGCGCTTAAAAGCGATTTCGCTCACCGGTTCGATGCTTTATGGTCCGCGCCGATTCGAGGTCCGGCAAGACAAGAGAAGACAAGGGCAATGCGCGCCGAAACGGAAAAGCTCGTCGACGAGATCAGGCAGGCCATCGGCCTGCTGAGGAGGCATCTTTGACTGGGATCAGGCAGTCAAGCGTCTCGACTATCTGAACATGCGCGCGGAGGATTCCGCGCTCTGGAACGATCCCATCGAAGCGCAGAAACTGATGCGCGAGCGCCAGGGTCTCGATGACGGCATCCGCGCGGTGAAGGGGCTGTCGCAGGCGCTCGAGGACAATATCGGCCTCATCGGGCTTGGGGAGGAAGAGGGCGACCAGTCCGTGGTCGCCGAGGCCGAGGATGCGATCCGCTCGCTATCCGGCGAGGTGAGGGCCCGGCAGATCGA
Organism: Microvirga sp.; assembly: GCA_020697385.1. Classification (GTDB taxonomy): domain Bacteria; phylum Pseudomonadota; class Alphaproteobacteria; order Rhizobiales; family Beijerinckiaceae; genus Microvirga. Next base: position 3,822 of record JAJFBI010000278.1, read on the forward strand.
GACTATGCTGTCGGGCGAGGCCGACGCCAACGACACCTATGTCGAGGTGCATGCCGGCGCCGGCGGCACCGAGAGCCAGGATTGGGCCTCGATGCTGCTCAGGATGTACACGCGCTGGGCCGAGCGTCGGCGCTTCAAGGTGGAAGTTCTGGAAATGCATGACGGCGAGGAGGCTGGCATCAAGTCGGCGACGCTGCTCGTCAAGGGCCACAATGCCTATGGCTGGCTGAAAACCGAATCGGGCGTCCACCGGCTGGTGCGCATCTCGCCCTATGACAGCAATGCCCGCCGCCACACCTCGTTCGCCAGCGTGTGGGTCTATCCGGTCATCGACGATTCGATCGTCATCGACATCCCGGACTCGGAAGTGAGGATCGATACCTACCGTTCATCGGGCGCCGGCGGGCAGCACGTCAACACGACCGATTCGGCAGTTCGCATCACGCACATTCCAACCGGTATCGCCGTCGCCTGCCAGGCGGAGCGGTCGCAGCACAAGAACCGGGCCAAGGCCTGGGAGATGCTGCGGTCCCGCCTCTACGAGGAAGAGCTGAAGAAACGCGAGGCGGAGGCGAGCGCCACCGAGGAATCGAAGACTGACATAGGCTGGGGTCATCAGATCCGCTCCTACGTGCTGCAGCCGTACCAGCTGGTGAAGGACCTGCGCACCGGCGTCGAAAGCCCGAGCCCCACAGCGGTGCTCGATGGCGATCTTGACGGGTTCATGGAGGCCTCGCTGTCGCAGCGGATCGAAGGCGGCGCGAGCGGGACGATCGCCGACATCGATTGAGGCATTGCGCGGCGTGTGCTCACCGAGACGCGCCCGCAGCTCTTCGGTCCGATGTCGTTAATTTTTCGTTAACCAAGTAGGCGCAGCATTTTTTTTCAGGGAGGTAACTCTTGGAGAACATGCCATGTTCTTTTCAGGAAGCGCTCTTCGATCTCCCGGACTGGCTCTTGGCCTGACCGTGTCCACCATCTTTCCCGCGCTGGCGCATGAAGCGCCGAAGGGGTGGAGTTATCCGCTCTCGTGCTGCTCGGGCTTCGACTGCCGTGAAGTCTCCGCCTCAGCCATAGGAGAGAGGCCCGAAGGCTATGTCATCGGCCGTACCGGCGAGGTGGTCGCATACACCGACAGGCGACTGAAGGATTCGCCGGACGGCGAGTATCACTG
>JAJFBI010000279.1 GCA_020697385.1 Microvirga sp.
AGCTACACCCGCGCTCCGCGATGCCGGGGCATCGTTGCGAGGCCCGTGATGTGCCCCAAAACGGCGCGCTTTGCAAGAGGGTTCGGGCGATCTTTTCGACGGAAGCCTTGAGCCTGCTTCATCCGGTCGCTAGAAGGCGAGCCGACACGGAGGTTGCAAGCTTGGCCCATCTGTCCCCGCAGGAACTCCTGGAACGCCTGTCCTCGCTCGGCATCCCGGCCGAGACGGTGGAGCACGAGCCCGTCTTCACGGTGGCCGAGTCGGCCTCCGTCAAGGAACGCATTCCGGGCGCCCATTCCAAGAACCTGTTCGTGAAGGACAAGAAGGGCCGCTTCTTCCTGATCTTTGGGCGTGGAGCCCGGTTCCGTCACGGCCTTTGCCGTGGTGAACGACACGGACGGCAAGGTCACCATGGTGCTCGATGCCAACCTCATGGAGCACGAGCGGGTGAACTTTCATCCGCTCGTCAATTCCATGACCACCGGCGTGTCGCGGGAGGATCTGGTCGCGTTCCTGCGCGCCACGGGCCATGATCCGCTGATCCTGCGCCTGCCGGAGCCGCCGGCGGAATTGCCAGACAACGCTTAAGCTCCCATCTAAGGCCATCTAAGGGAAGTTCTTCTCTCGATTCGAGGACCGCATGCTCTCCGACAACCCCGCCCCTTCCGACGATCTGGTGAAGGACACCACCACGGCGAACTTCCGCCAGGACGTGCTGGCCGAGTCCATGCAGCAGCCGGTGCTCGTGGATTTCTGGGCGCCCTGGTGCGGCCCCTGCAAGCAGCTCACCCCAATCCTGGAAAAGGCCGTGCGCGCCGCCGGCGGCAAGGTGAAGCTCGTCAAGATGAACATCGACGAGCATCCGCAGATCGCCGGTCAGCTCGGCGTGCAGTCGATTCCCGCCGTGTTCGCCTTCCAGCGCGGCCAGCCGGTGGACGGCTTCATGGGCTCCCTGCCGGAAAGCCAGATCAAGGGCTTCATCGAGCGCCTGGTGGGCCCGCTCGGCCCCAGCGCTGTTGAGGAAATCCTGGCCGAGGCCGACCAGCTGGCGGCTGCCGGCGACATGGGCGGAGCGGCCGAGCTCTACGCTGCCGTCCTCTCGCAGGATCCCGAGAATGTCGCGGCGCTCGCCGCCCTCGTGAAGCTCCATGTGGAGGTGGGCGATCTTGAGGGCGCCAAGCGCTTCCTCGCCATGGCCCCCCAGGCGAAAGCCGACGATCCGGCCATCGCCGGAGCGCGGGCGGCCATCGAACTAGCCGAGCAGGCAGGCTCGCTCGGCGATCTCGCGGATCTCCAACGCCAGGTCGAGGCGGATCCCAGCGACCATCAGGCGCGGTTCGATCTCGCCATCGGGCTGAACGGCCGCGGACGGCGCGGAGAAGCTGTCGATCACCTCCTTGAAATCGTCCGGCGCGACCGCAATTGGAACGAAGACGGCGCGCGCAAGCAGCTCGTTCAGTTCTTCGAGGCCTGGGGCCCGATGGACGAGATGACGCTGGCAGGGCGGCGGAGGCTCTCCTCGCTCCTGTTCTCCTGACGCGTCCCCAGTTTGAGGAGATGGGAATGGGAATGAACGCGGCATACCGAGGGCCGGAGGATTGCCCGTCGGTCATCCCGGTCTTTCCCCTTCCCGGCGCGCTTCTTCTCCCGCGCGGGCAGATGCCGCTCAACATCTTCGAGCCGCGCTACCTCGCGCTGGTCGATGAGGCGCTCAAGACCGACCGCATCATCGGCATGGTCCAGCCCGATGCGGACAACGATCCCAACGCGTCGGCGCCGAAGCTCTACCGGGTTGGCTGCGCCGGCCGCATCACCCAGTTCGCCGAGACCGGCGACGGGCGCTATCTGATCACGCTCATCGGCGTCGCGCGCTTCCGCATCGAGGAGGAGCTGCCGCCCATCGATCTCTTCCGCCGCTGCCGCGTGAGTTTCGAGCCCTTTACGTCCGACTTCACGGCCCGCGCCGGCGAGACCGAAGTCGACCGGGTCGGCGTGGTGAAGGCCCTGCGCGACTTCGTCGACGCGGTGCATGTGAAGGTCGACTGGCGTGGCATCGAGGAGGCGCCCAACGAGGCCCTCGTGAATGCCTTGTGCATGATGAGCCCGTTCGGCGTGCGCGAGAAGCAGGCGCTCCTGGAAGCGCCCAATCTCAAGTCGCGGGCCGAGGTGCTCATCGCGCTCACCGAGATCGAACTCGCCCGCAGCGGCGTCGGCTCCGACTCGACCATGCAATAGGAATTTCAATGATGGTTCCCGACACACCCGAGACGCCCCAGGCCGTGGAGGCGACGCGGATCGATCCCAAGCTCCTGGAGCTGCTCGTCTGCCCGCTCACCAAGGAAACGCTCGAATACGACGCGGCGCGACAGGAGCTGATCAGCCGCCGCGCCAAGCTCGCCTACCCGATCCGCGACGGCATCCCGATCATGCTGCCGGAAGAGGCGCGGCCGCTGGGGGATTAAGGGTGACTCAGCTTTCCCTGTCATTCCGGGGCGCCGAAGGCGAACCCGGAATCCATAACCGCTAACGTTTCAGTAAAAAGGGTATCGCTGGCCGCTCTTTCGTGAGGTGTCGTGCTTATGGATTCCGGGCTCCGCTCCGCGGCCCCGGAATGACAGCTGGACGTTATGCAGTCGCTCCTTCACCAATCACCTCCGCCAGTGCGAGCGTCCGCTTCGCCATCTCGGCATGCAGCCGCTCGACCATGCGGCCGTTGAGGCTGATCGCCCCCTTGCCCGCATTCTGCGGCTGATCGAAGGCCGCCACGATGGCTCGGGCGCTGTCCACCTCCTCCACCGACGGCGCGAAGATCTCGTTCGCCGCTGCGATCTGGTCCGGGTGGATCAGGGTCTTGCCGTCGAAGCCGCAATCACGGCCCTGCTCGCACTCGGCGCGGAGGCCTTCTGCATCGGACAGGCTGTTGTAGACTCCGTCGAGAATGTCGATGCCATGGGCTCGTGCGGCTGCGAGCGACGTCATGAGCCAGGGAAGCATCGCGGCCCGTCCGGGCAGCAGGCGGGCGCGGGTGTCCTTGGCGAGATCGTTCGTGCCCATGACGAGACAGTCGAGCCGCGTGTCGACATCGCGGGCCGCGCTTGCAATCGATTCCGCATTCAGGATCGCGAGCGGCGTCTCCATCATCGCCCAGACGCGGGTGCGCTCGGCGGCGCCTAACCTGCGCAGGCGCAGTCCCACGGCCGCAAGCGTTTCCGCCGACGACACCTTCGGCACCAGGATCGCATCGGGCGCTGCCGCAACAGCCGCCGCGAGGTCGGCCTCGCCCCAGGGCGTTTCGAGAGCGTTGACGCGGATCACCAGTTCCCGCCTGCCGTAGCCGCCGGTCTGCACCGCCGCGCAGACCCGCTCGCGCGCCTCCGCCTTCACGTCCGGCGCCACCGCGTCCTCGAGGTCGAAGATCACCACGTCGGCGGCCAACGTCTTCGCCTTCTCGATGGCCCTGGCGTTGGAGCCCGGCATGTAGAGCGCGGAACGGCGCGGGCGGATGGTGGTCATGGCGTCTTCCTCACGATGGAGATCGGTTTTAATCGTGGTCCGAGTTCAGGAACAGGGGCATTTCGATTCGCTCGTCATGGCCGGACTTGTTCCGGCCATCCACGTCTTCAGACCAGTGCAGGACAAGACGTGGATCCCCGGGACAAGCCCGGGGATGACGGGGAGAGTGTTATTCAGGGTAAAGCGCTTGTTCTGGAGACTGAGAGAGGCTGAAGAATGTGGGTGGCAGGCGTCGATGGGTGCAGGGCCGGGTGGATTGGGGTGTTCATGCGGGTGGACGATCCGCAGGCTCACCGCATCATTACGGCTCCGACGCTTGCCGCCATCGCCGACGCGCCCGAAGTACCCGCCGTCGTCGCCGTCGATATGCCCATCGGTCTGCCCGAGCGCACGGAAGGGTCGGGGCGACTGCCGGAGCAGCTGATCCGTCCGCTACTGGGCGGGCGGCAATCCTCCGTCTTCGCCATCCCCTCGCGCCGCGCCGTGGAGGCCGAGGATTACAACGAGGCCTGCGCGATCGCGGCTGCCGCTTCCGATCCTCCGCGAAAAGTCTCGCGCCAGGGCTTTGCGATCTTTCCCAAGATTCGCGAGATCGATGCCCTGCTGCGCGCTCGGCCCGACCTGATGACGCGGGTGTACGAGGTGCATCCGGAACTTGCCTTCTGGGCTCTCAACGACCGCAAAGCCCTCGACCAGCCGAAGAAGGTCAAAGGCACACCTTATGCGCCGGGCATGGCCCAGCGGCGCGCCCTTCTCAGCCGATCCGGCCTCCTGCCCGATGGCCTGATCCACGCGTCTCCCCCTCGTGGCGCAGCCCAGGACGACCTGCTCGATGCGCTCGCAGGGTTGACCGTGGCGCTGGATATCGCGAGAGGTGGAGGACAACCTTTTCCCGACCCGCCCGGCCGCGATGCCCACGGCCTGCCGGTCGCCATCTGGACGCTGCGCTCATGACCATCACCCGCGCCGAGATCGAAGCCGCCCATGCCCGCATCGCCCCGCACGTGCGCCGCACCCCTGTCCTGAACCAGACGGGCGCCTTCGGCCATGACGGGCCGGTAAGCCTGAAGCTCGAATTCCTGCAGCATGCGGGCTCGTTCAAGACGCGCGGCGCCTTCAACGCCCTCCTGTCGCAGGAGGTGACCGCATCCGGCGTCGCGGCGGCTTCCGGCGGCAATCACGGGGCGGCGGTGGCCTATGCAGCGAGCCAACTCGGCGTGAAGGCCCGCATCTTCGTGCCGGAGATCTCGAGCCCTGCGAAGATCGCGGTCATCCGCTCGCACGGGGCCGAGGTGGTGATCGGCGGCGCGCGCTATGCGGATGCCCAGGAAGCCTGCGACCGGTACGTGGCCGAATCCGGCGCCCTGCGCATCCATCCTTTTGCCGCGGAAAGCACCATGACCGGCCAGGGCACGGCGGCCCTCGAATGGGAGCAGGACGGCCCCGCCCTCGACACCGTTCTCGTGGCGGTGGGCGGCGGCGGCCTCATCAGCGGCGTCGCGAGCTGGTGGGCGGGCCGCGTCAAGCTGGTGGGCGTAGAACCGGAAGGCTCGCGGGCGCTCCATGCGGCGCTTGCAGCCGGAGGGCCGGTCGATGTGGAGATCGATTCGGTG
>JAJFBI010000280.1 GCA_020697385.1 Microvirga sp.
TCTGCAGTGAGCGCAGGAGGGTTTGGGGATCTACACCATGGAACTTTATTTGAAGGTGCGACTGGCGTGCTCGGAGGGGATGAGCCGGCGTCAGGCTGCAAAGCATTTCAACATATCGCGGGACAGCGTGGCCAAGATGCTGTCGTATTCGACGCCGCCGGGCTATCAGCGCCGGTCACCCATCCGGCGGCCGAAGCTTGATGCATTTGTCTCTACCATCGATCATTGGCTTGATGACGACCTGAAGGTGCCGCGCAAGCAGCGCCATACGGCCAAGCGGGTTTTCGACCGTCTCCGCGACGAATGCAGGTTCACCGGCGGCTACACGATCATCAAGGACTATATGCGCGAGCGGGAACAGCGCCGCCAGCAGGTGTTCGTGCCGCTGTCGCATCCAGCCGGCATGGGCAGGCCGACTTCGACGAGGCGATGGTCGTCATCGGCGGCGTGGAGCGGAAGGCGCACTTCTTTGTGCTCGACCTGCCGCATAGCGACGGCTGCTATGTGCGGGCCTATCCGGCGGCGGTGGCTGAGGCCTGGGTCGACGGTCACATCCATGCCTTTGCCTTCTTCGGGGCCGTGCCGCAGTCGATCGTCTACGACAACGACCGTTGCCTTGTGGCGAAGATCCTGCCCGACGGCACGCGCAAGCGGGCGGCGCTGTTCAGCGGCTTCCTATCCCATTACCTGATCCGGGACCGTTACGGGCGGCCCGGCAAAGGCAATGACAAGGGAAGCGTAGAGGGCCTTGTCGGCTATGCCCGGCGCAACTTCATGGTTCCAATCCCGCAGTTTGCGACATGGGAGGCGTTCAACGCTTGGCTGGAAGAGCAATGCCGCAAGCGCCAGCACGACAGGCTGCGCGGTGAGAGCGAGGCGATCGGGGAGCGGCTGCAGCGCGATCTCGCCGCCATGCGCGCCTTGCCGGCTTCGCCTTTCGATGCCTGTGACCAGGCCAGCGCCAAGGTGACGGCACAGTCGCTGGTGCGCTACAAGACCAACGACTATTCCGTGCCGGCCGCCTATGGCCATCAGGACGTCTGGATCCGAGGCTATGTCGACGAGGTGGTGATCGGCTGCCGCGGGGAGATCATCGCTCGTCATCCCGAAGCTGGGGACAGGAAGACGTGGTCTTCGATCCTCTGCACGGAACTGTCGCAAACTCTTCCGTAACTGAGTTCGGTCTATCCCTCCAGTCGCCTCTGGAGGTGCATGATGTTCAAAGGCCGTCATTTCGACCGCTCAGTGATCCTGCTCTGCGTGCGCTGGTATCTGGCCTATGGCCTGAGCCTGCGAAACCTTGAGGAGATGATGGCCGAACGAGGCGTCGGGGTGGATCATGCCACGATCCATCGCTGGACCGTTCACTATGCCCCGCTCCTGCTGGAGCAATTCAACTGGCGTAAGAGGGCCGTCACAGGGAAGTGGCACGTTGACGAGACATACATTAAGGTCCGCGGGCACTGGATGTACTTATATCGCGCGATCGACAGCAACGGCGACACGGTCGAGTTCTGGTTTAGCGAGCGGCGCAATCTTGCCGCCGCCAAGCGCTTCCTGCGCAAGGCACTCAAGCGCCACGGCCGTCCTGAGCGGATTGTGATCGACGGCAGCCAGACCAACCGCGAGGCGATCCTGTCCTGTGACGCGGCGAACCGACTGGAGGATCGCTCACGACGGGAGCTGAAGCCGATCCGCATCCGGCAGAGCGCCTACTTGAATAACCGGATTGAACAGGATCATCGAGCCATCAAGAGACGTGTGCGGCCGATGCTCGGGTTCAAGGCGATCGACAGTGCTCGCGCGATCCTGGCCGGCATCGAAATGGTGCACATGATGCGAAAGGGACAGGCGAAATATGCCTACGCTCAGCAACCGTCACTCGCTGAGCAGTTCGAGCGGCTCGCCGCATAGGCGAGTACGAACTGCGCTTCGATCTTTCTGTCCGCAGTCAGAAATTGCGACAGAGCCTCCGGCGCGGCGATCCGGGGGATGCCGTTTACTTCATCGCCTCGGGCGCGGCCGAGGTAAGCATCCCCGGACACAAGATCCGGCTGGGCCGCGGCGACTTCGTTGGCGAGATCGCCCTGCTCACCGGGAAGCCGCGCCAGTCGGATGTGCATGCGATCGGCTACTGCTTCCTGCTCCGTCTGGACGTGCGCGACTTCAAGGCCTTCCTCGCCCAGCACCCGGCCACCCGGCGGCACATCGAGGAGGTGGCGGCCCGGCGGGTGGCAGCCAACGAGAATGCCGTTCGCTCTCCCGCGACCTCCCACCCCCGGGCGGGAACGTAAGTGGCGGCAGCACCTCTGCGCGGGACCACCGTTGGATCCCGGTGATCATTGCCGGAGACCACAATGCGGATTCCTCCCGAACTGCGGATATTCAAGCACGGCTGGAGCTATCTTCTCGGCCTGCTGATCACGACAGCCTTGCTCCTGACCTGGTACCATCTCGACCCGTCGACCCCGCAGTCCTCACTCCGGCTGCACAATCCGCTGCGGACGGCCGGGGCTGACGAACGAATACGTCGCATTGCCCTGGGTGCCGATCATCACCGCCTCGATCACTGGCTCATTGATCGGTCCATCCGCTGCCCATTCGACCACGAAGTTGGCGCCCGTCCCCGCCCGACGATCCTCCCGGGCGACGAACATCTCGATGGTGCCGAGCGGCCTGAGGGCGACAGGCTCCTCCAAGTATCCCTGGATAAGCTCTCCATCGGTATCGTGGTAGTCCACCCGCTCAAGCAGGAGGGGCTTCTCCCGCGAGGTGTTGTGGATGCTCAGTGTCGTCGCGAGGTCGATGCGGGAGCGCCCGCTCATGATGCGGATGGCCGGATAGGCCGGAACGTAGACGGAGCGACGAACCTGCGCATCAGTCGGGAAGGTCTCCGCGAGGGAGGCCTGGAAGAGATGGATCGGATCGACGCTCCGCTCATGGACGGACCCGGATCGCATCTCCGACAATGCCATCCTGCCCTGCTCACGGACCTGTATGATCTGGATGGGATGGCGACTCATGTTCCAGAGCAGCAAGCTTATCCCGAGAAACAGCAGGGCAATGACCTCACACCTGCGCCTGTCCATCATGACCTCCCTGGTACCGAGCGGTCCTCCGCGCCATGCTCCGTGAAGCCGATGATCGGTTTGAACGACCTTACTCCACCGCGTAGAGCAGGACGAGGCCCCCGACGAAGAGAACCATCTCCGCAAGCGAATCCCAGCCCATCTTCATCACAGTGGGATTACGGCGTTCGAGGAGCCCGATCAGGAACACTCCTGTCAGCACGGCGCCCAGCAGGGTTGAGGTAGTCTCGAAGCGGGAGAGCTCGTTGACCACCGGCCAGCCGCGGAAGACCGCATCGGCCAGAAGGATGAGCGACAGGTTGATGAAGTTCGTGCCCAGCACCTGACCGAACGTAATCTCACAGCGGCGGAGCCGGAGGGCGGTCGTAATCGAGCTCAGCTCCGGCAGGGACGTCGCCAGCTCGATGAGCGCGAGCCCGTCCATGCCCGTGCCGATCCCGTACCCTTTCGGGACACCGCCTGCCCGAACCAGAAATCTTCTGTAGACTGGGCCGAAGCCCTCAGTGAAAGCAGCCCAAGCCCACGGCAAGTCGCAGCAAAATTTGCGAGTTCCGGTCCGGTGGCTCGACAGACGAAACGAGATGCGATGGAAGGGATTTCAGTATCCAACGAGACGGCCGCGATCCTCGCATTGGCTGCGGGAATGGCAGAGTGGATCCTGAGAGGCGGGTGGGATCTTGGATGTCGCGTTTTGGCACTTTCCGCAAGTACGCTGAACTTCTGCAAAGGCGCGACAAGCGGACCTTCATTAAGTTCGCTCTAGGGTACACCTTGACCCGAAGCTGACCCTGGACAACCTCTCACACCGCTGGAACCATCCGTCTTTGAGTTGGTCGAGCCACAAACGGAGGGCAGCCGTTCCGTGGGAACCACGTAAGACGCTTCGAGTTCTGCAAACCTATGGTGCATTGACGCGACAATCGCGAGATTCGCATTTCCGACGCAGGGTTTTTCCATTGAGACCTAGTTTGTATCTAACGGAGATCATGTCTGGATGACCACAAAGAACGATGCTCTGTCCTTCGAGATCGGTGAAACGGTTGTGTACCCGGCCCATGGAGTGGGTGTGATCACTGCGATCGAGGAGCAAGAGGTTGCGGGGTTCAAGCTTGAGTTTTTTGTGATCACCTTCGATAAGGATCGCCTCACGCTCCGCGTCCCCCTGACGAAAGCCAAGAGCAGCGGCCTGAGAAAACTGTCGGAGCCTGCTGTGGTGAAGCAAGCCCTCAAAATCCTCAGCGGAAAGGCAAAGGCAAAGCACGGCATGTGGAACCGGCGCTCGAACGACCTTCAGGAGCGTATCGGGACTGGGCAGCTGACAGCCATTGCGGAGGTTTTGCGGGATCTCAATCGTGGTTCAGGGCAGCTGGAGGCTTCCTACAGCGAGCAGCAGATCTTCGAAGGTGCTGTGGACTTCATGATCAGGGAGGTAGCAGCATCCAGCCGGCTGACCCAGACCGAAGTTCGCAAGTTGATCGAGCAGAGCCTAGCCAAAGCTCCTCACCTCAACAAGGCTGAGACCCTGGCCGAAGAACCGGAGGGGGCCGATGACGAAGCGGCTGCATAGGGAACGACCCTTCCGTTGAACGAGAGGGCGGTTAACGTTGAGTGCTGCTCCATCTTAGCTCAGGGCGTTATTGGTATCATCGCGCTTCTGCGGTAGCGTTGTCCCGTCGACCTATTGGTGCATCAAAATAACTCGGAGCGGGTGCATGGTAACGCGAATTGCCCGTTTGAAGGATTTCAAAACCGACGGGTATCCGGGCTGTGGGCTGCCGGTGCAGGTTCTGGCAGAGGATCACGTCGGCACATACATCCTTCCATTCCCGTGTGAGCGCATGAACGGAGAGTGGCGGAATGGGACGACCGGGGAGGCAGTCTAGGCCAG
>JAJFBI010000281.1 GCA_020697385.1 Microvirga sp.
ATAAAGCGTCCGTGCGGCTGCCTTCGACGAAAACGACATGGATTGCGCCGTCAGCCTCGACGAACGACATGCTGTCGCCGACACGCAGGCACAGATGTGCGGTTCCCAGAGGCGTTGTCACGGAGATTTCCGCGCCGGACCAGATGAGGTCTTCGGGATGGCAGGCCTTGGCGCGGCGCATTTCCCTTGAGCAGGAAGTCGGTCGACGGACGGTTGTGTTTCTGCCGCATCATTGCGGTGAACAGGAGGCGGTTGTAATCGTTCGTTGCCAGAGTGATCGCGGGGAGTTCGTGAAGCAAGTGAAGCCCGATGTGCTGATCATTATGACCTATGGCGGCTCAGGCATCACCAAGGCACTTCTGGGAAGCGTGACCGAGGAGGTTCTGCAGTCCCTCGACGTCGACATACTCGCTGTTCCGCCGATCCGGTAAAGCCGCAAGGTTGCCGGTCTTACATCGACGATGGACCGGAAGGGCTAGATCAACCCTCTCGGACGGCGCTACGATCATCCGCCAATCCCTTGTGTCCGGCGTGGAACGGTTTAGAATCAACCATAATGGACAACTTCATGTTCGAGCCAGAACACCACGAATGCCATTACTCACCCCTGAGCAGTGCCGTGCCGCCCGCGGTCTCCTGGACTGGACCCAGGAGGAACTCGCCGAACGGGCGGACGTTTCACGCAGCACCATCCGCGATTTTGAGAATGGGCGGCACAGCCTGCACATGGCGACAGCAGCTCAGGTCGTGACGGCCCTGGAACGAGGTGGGGTGGTGCTGATCCCGGCTGATGAGGCCGGCCCCGGGGTACGGCTCCAAAAGCCTGTGGACTAGGGCATGCGCTCCTTCGGGCGCTCCTGCCCTGGAGGGATCAGGTCTTCCACCACTTCGGATGCGGGAACCTCCGTGCTGCCCTCTGTACGGTCGCGATAGAGCGCCGCCCTGGCAAGCAGCATCAGGGTCACCGGCGTGGTCAGCGTCACGAACACGGCGATCAGGATCTCGTGAACGACAGGCCTTCCCTCAAGCATGGTGAAATAGAATGCGGATCCGAGCAGGATACTGACCATGCCGAGAGTTGCACCGAGCGTCGGTGCATGGACGCGGGCGTAAAAGTTGCTGAGCCGAAGCAGCCCGATCGATCCAATCAGGGTGACGGCTGCCCCAAGCAGCACGCAGAAGGCAACCAGAAATGCCGCCCAGGCAGGTAGGTCTCCCAGCGCCGTCATTCTATCACCTCGCCGCGCATGAGGAACTTGGCGAGCGCAACGGTGGAGACGAATCCGAGCAGACCGATGACCAGCGCGGCCTCGAAATACAACGTGCTGCCGGTGCGGATCCCGAACGTGACCAGCATCAGCATCGCGGTCACGTAGAGGGTATCGAGCCCGAGGATCCGGTCCTGAGCCCTCGGGCCTGTGGCGAGGCGGAAGGTGGCACAGCACATCGCCAGGCCGAGCATCACCTGCGCGGCAACAATGGCCCATCCAAGAAAGCCGAGCGCGCTCATTCGAAGATCTCCATCAGCAGGCGCTCGTAGCGGCCCTTGATCGTCCTGATCCACACCGTCTCGTCGACCAGGTCGAGCACGTGCAATAGCAGTGTGCCCTTGGCGGCATCGTAGTTCATCCAGATCGTGCCGGGGGTCGAGGTGATAATGATGGACAGCACCGCAAGTCCTTGGCGACTGCGCATGTCGAGCGGGATGGTCATGAAGCCGGCATTTACGCCCGGCTCCCGGGAACGTACGATGATCCGCCCGACGGCGAGGTTCGAACGCAGGATGTCGACCACCACCATGCCGGTAAGGCGCAGTGCTGCCCCCGGTCGGCGAATGCGGGGCTTTTCGGGCCGCAGGGCCGCCATTGCCCATGATGCGAGGACGGCTAACACACTTCCCAGGATCACATGGCCGGCCGAGATCGACTGGTTGAGAAGCAGCCACAGCACGAGCAGGGCTAGGGAGAGCAGCGGGTAGGGAAGGATGCCGCTCATGGGCGCGGCCCTCCATCGGCGGATCCGACCCTCGGCGCACCGAGTACGCCGGTGACGTAGTCCTGCGGTGCCTGAAGAGCCTTCGTGGTCGCCTCCATGTAACGCATGGCAGGCCCGCCGCCGACGGTGAGGCCGAGACAGAGAAGCAGGAGGCACACCACCGGTGTCATCTCGATGACCCGCACCCGGGGAACGCTGTCGTCGATGCGGGCCCAGAATGAGCTGATGCCGGTTCTGGTCATGGCGATCAGGGTTGCCAGACCCGATACCGTCAGGAGGCCGATCAGAATCCAAGCCGAGGCCTGGACCGAGCTGCCGTCGGTCTGCAGCAGCGCTGCCATAATGCCGAACTTGCCGATGAAGCCGGCAAGCGGCGGCAGGCCGGCCAGGAGCAGGGCGCAGGCGATGAAGCTGCCGCCCAGAATCGCGATCGTGGCTGGAATGGCAACGCCGATCTCCTCCCCGGGATCGTCCTCATTGCTCTCGTTATAGGCCTCCATCGTGACGGCGAGCACATCGGCGCCGGGATCGCGCATGCGTTCGACCAACTCGACGAGCATGAAGAGAGCGGCGATGCCCAAGGTGGAGCTGACCAGATAGAACAGGGCCGAGCCGATCACCGTGCCGCCCCCGGTGCCGATGGCTGCGATCAGCGTTCCGGACGAGACGAGCACGCTGCATCCGGCGAGCCGCGGCAGGGACTGCGAGGCCAGCACGCCGATCGTGCCGAACGCGATGGTCAGCATACCTGTGAACAGCAGCCACTCGCCGCCGAACCCTGCAAGCGCGCCCGCCCCGGGGCCGAACGCCAGCGTCCACAGGCGCAGGATGACGTACACGCCGAGCTTGCTCATGATGGCGAACAGGGCCGCGGCCGGCGCGGCGGCAGCCGCATAGGTAGTTGGGAGCCAGAAATTGAGCGGCCACGCGCCCGCCTTCATCAGGAAGGCCGTGCCGAGGATTGCGGCCGCAGCCGCAACGAGGGCCGCATCCTGCGGCGCAAGGGTCGGGATGCGTTGAGCGAGATCGGCCATGTTGAGCGTGCCGGTAGCGCCGTATGCCAGACTGACGCCGATCAGGAAGAGAAAGGAGCCCGTAAGGTTGATGGCGATATAGGCAAGCCCAGCTCTCACCCGGGCGCTTCCGGCCCCGTGCAGGACGAGGCCGTAGGAAGCTGCCAGCAGCACCTCGAAAAACACGAAGAGGTTGAACAGGTCCCCAGTCAGGAAGGCGCCGTTCAGACCCATGAGCTGAAGCTGGAAGATCGTGTGGAACCGCGGGCCGGCACGGTGCCAGCGCGCAAGCGAGTAGAGCAGCGCCGCGATGCCGAGCACGCCCGTCAGAACCAGCATGAGGGCGGAAAGCCGATCCAGCACCAGCACGATCCCGAAAGGCGCAGGCCAATTGCCGAGTTGATATGTAGTGACGGCGGATGTCATACCCATCAGATCAGCCTGACGGAGAAGGACGACGGCGACGATCAGCAAGGCAGTCGTCGTTGCAAGCCCGATTATGCCCTTGAGGCCGCGGCGGCGCTCGTCGAGCAGGAGCATCACGGCCGCGGAGACGAGCGGCAGCAGGATCGGGACAATGATCAGGTGGTCGGCCAAGCCCGTCATTGCGGATCCTCCCGGCCGTCCACGTGGTCGGTGCCCGTGAGGCCGCGTGAGGCCAAAAGGACAACGAGGAACAGGGCCGTCATGGCGAAGCTGATGACGATGGCGGTGAGCACCAGCGCCTGTGGCAGCGGATCGGCGTAGAGGGAGGGGTCGATGGCCTCGGCGTTTTCAAGGACAGGCGGCGCGCCCACCCGAAGCCGGCCCATGCCGAAGATGAACAGGTTCACCGCATAAGAGAGCAGGGACAGGCCGATGATGACCTGGAAAGTGCGTGGGCGCAGGAGCAGCCACACGCCCGACCCAGTCAGGATGCCGACGGCCAGCGCGAAGACAAGCTCGGTCATGCGTCCTCCTTCGTGAGTGCGGGGGCTGCGGTGGAAAGCGGAAGACGGGCTGCCCGCGAGCTTCGCACTGACTGGTGCGCCAGGGCGATCAGGATGAGCACCGTCGCGCCGACGACGACTGCAAAGACGCCGAGGTCGAACAGGAGCGCGGTGGCGGCGGGCACCTTGCCGATCCCGGGGAGATCCAGATACTGGAAATAGGATGTCAGGAACGGATGGCTGACGAGCCAGGCGCCCATGCCGGTGAAGGCTGCGCAGAGCAGGCCGAGGCCGATCCAGTTGATCGGACGGATGCGCAAACGCGCCTCGACCCAGCGCGTTCCGCCCGCCATGTATTGCAGGATCAGCGCAATCGACATCGTGACGCCAGCCGCGAAGCCTCCGCCCGGCAGGTCATGGCCGCGCAGGAAGAGGTAGATCGCGACCATGATGATCACGGGGAAAAGCCACTGCAGGATCGTCGCCGGGATCGTCAGGTAATCCGCAAGGGTGTCGCCCACGGCCCGGTCCGGGCGGGCTTGGTCATAGGCGTCCTGCACCTGCTGCTGCTCCGGAGCGTCGACGCTCTCGGGAGCCGGGCGGAAGCGGCGCAGCAGGGAGAAGACCGTGATCGCCACCACGGCGAGCACCACAATCTCGCCGAAGGTGTCGAAGCCGCGGAAGTCGACCAAGAGGACGTTGACGACATTGCGGCCGCCGCCTTCCGCGTAGGCGTTCTCGACGAAGTAGCGCGAGATCGTGTCGGGGAGGGGCCGCGTGAGCATTGCATAGATGATCAGCGTCATGCCCGTGCCGGCCGCGAGCGCAAGCATCAGGTCTCTCGCCCGCCGCACTCTCGCATGGAGGCCTAATGAGAGACCTTCGCCTACGATCTCAATCCGCTTCGGCAGCCAGCGCAGACCGAGCAGGATCAGCACCGTCGTGACGATCTCGACCAGAAGCTGAGTGATGGCGAGGTCGGGCGCCGAGAACCAGACG
>JAJFBI010000282.1 GCA_020697385.1 Microvirga sp.
TGCTCGGCATCGCCGGCGCCACATTCGCGCCATCGACCTTGTCCCTCGTGGTCAATCTTTTTCACAACGAAAACGAGCGCCACCGCGCCATCGGCATCTGGGGTGGGGCTTTCGCGCTGGGCGGATTGGTGGGACCGCTGATCGGCGGGGCGCTGCTGCAATACTTTCATTGGGGATCAGTGTTTCTGATCAATATCCCGATCATGCTCGCGCTGCTGGTCGCGGCACCTTTCCTGCTGCCGGAATACAGGAACGAGGGCGGCGAGAAGCTCGATCTCATCAGCGTGGCTTTGTCTCTCGGGACCGTGCTGCCGATCATCTACGGCTTCAAGCACATGGCGGCCGATGGCTTCGCGCCGCACCAGCTCGTTGCCATCGCGGCCGGTTTGCTGGTCGGCGTGTTGTTCGTGCGCCGCCAGAAGAGCCTCGCGCATCCGCTGATCGATCTGCGCCTGTTTCGCATCCCGGCTTTCACCGCCTCGCTGATCGTCAATCTCGCCGGCATGTTCTTCGTGTTCGGCGTGTTCCTGTTTCAGAACCTGTTCCTGCAGTTGGTGATCGGCCTGTCGCCGCTCGAGGCGGCTTTGTGGTCCGTGCCGTCCGCGCTCGTGTTCACGATCATGTCGTTCCAGGCCTACCGCGTCACGATCCACCTCGGGCCGGTGAAGACCGTTCTCCTTGGACTGCTCGTCTATACGGTCGGCGTCTCCGCGATGGCCGTCGCCGCCTATGCCGAGAGCCTCGTCGGCGTCCTTACGGCCAGCATGCTGGTGGGCCTCGGCTTCGTGCCGGTGGTGCTTACCACGACGGGCCTGATCGTCGGAACCGCACCGCCCGAGCAGGC
This sequence comes from Microvirga sp., assembly GCA_020697385.1. Classification (GTDB taxonomy): domain Bacteria; phylum Pseudomonadota; class Alphaproteobacteria; order Rhizobiales; family Beijerinckiaceae; genus Microvirga. Next base: position 845 of record JAJFBI010000282.1, read on the forward strand.
AGGCTCCGCCTCCGCGATCTCCGAGACGAGCGCGGAGTTCGGCGGCGCGCTCGGCGTCGCTCTTCTTGGCAGCCTGGGAACGCTCATCTACCGCATGAGCATGGATGGCGTAGACCTGAGCGGGTTGAACGCCGCGCAGCAATCCGCCGCCTCCGCCACGCTCGCCGGCGCGGTGGAGACGGCCAAGGCCATGGGCGGCACCGCACCGGTCTGGCTGGAAGCGGCACGCAGCGGCTTCTCGCTGGGCTTTGCTGTGTGCTGCGCCCTCGCCTCGATCACCCTGCTGGGTCTGGCGGCAATCGCGCACAGGATCTATTCCAGCGCCCATATCGATGAGAACGCAGCGGTGCAGCACTAGGCTAAGCCTGTCGGCCTGGAGGCGCACCGGGAACGCGTCCCCTCATCCTAAATTCAACTCTCACCGCAAACTGCGTCATGCTAAAATGCTCCACCTCACCGTGACACGGAGGAGAGCGATGAAGCGATCTCTTGTGGTGTTAGGTATTCTCGCGGCAAGCGCCCTTCTCATCCCGGATGATGCCGCCGCTCAACGGCCTGGGGCCGGCTTCCGGGGCAATGCGCCAAGCTTCCGGGGCGGCGGAGCGATGATGCCGCGTCTGCCGGTCGGCGGCCCTTCCCGGATCGGAATGGCAGGCCCGCGCGGCTTCGGCGGCCCAGCGCTAGCTGGACGTCCGGCCTTCCGCGGAGGCCCAATCGGCGTTCGCCCCGGAGGCTTCCGTCCAGCCCTTGCACCCGGTTTCCAACGCTACGGCCGGGTGGTCAATGCGGGCCCGCGATATGGTCGGGGCTGGGGCTATCCGTACTATGGCGGCTATTATCGCAGAGGCTGGGGCTATCCCTATTACGGAGGCGCCTTGCTCGCCGGTCTGACGCTCGGAGGGCTGAGCTATCCTTATTACGGCTACGATGATCCGTATCTCTATTCCGGGGTGGCTTATGAAAGCGAGTGTTACTGGGTCCGACGCCGGATCGTTGATCGATGGGGCCGGGTTGTCCGTCGCCTCGTTCAAGTTTGCGAGTATTGAACGTCGTCCGCACGTCTGAGCCGAAGACGTCTGGAGCAGGGTGTTTCAAGAGGCGCCGATCTGGCGCCTCTTGCCGAGGAATCTCGCTCCCTTGATCAGATGATGAACAGGTAGCTCATATCGCCAGCATTCCCGGCGCCGCGCAGAACCACGCCGGTCTCGAAGCGGTTGTCGTTGTTCAGATCGGACAGCAGATAGCCCTGGTCGGCGGCCCGATTGTACAGGAAGACGTGGGCGATGCTGGCACTCGTGAACGTGCTTTCGGCCTGAGCGGCGGCCGCCGCGATCGACGTGGCGGTTGTGCTGGCTTCACGATAGTTCGTCGACGTACCCCGGATGGTCATGTCGATCCAGTCCGCCGACCTGTTCCAGTCGGCAATGGTATCCGCACTCGTCGTGCTAATGCCCGAGGAGCTGCGGTTGAACACGAACACGTCCACGCCCGTGCCTCCCACGAGCCAGTCGCGTCCGCTTCCGCCGTCGAGCCAATCATCGCTGGAACCGCCGTTCAGGTAGTCAAGGCCGGAGCCGCCGAAGAGGTCGTCGTAGCCGGAGCCGCCGTATAGATCGTCATTGCCGGACTGGCCAAGCAGGATATCGTAGCCGCTGCCGCCGATGAGGCGGTCCTGCCCGGATCCCCCATAGAGATCATCGTCGTCGGCGCCGCCATCGAGGTAGTCGTCACCGCCGTCGCCATAAACGATGTCGTAGCCCCAACCGGCATAGATATCGTCATCACCGCCATAGCCGTAGAGATCATCATAGTCACCGAAACCGTAGATCAGATCGCTGGCATCGGTGCCGTAAATGATGTCCGGCCAGTCATCTCCATAGAGAATTGCCATGGTCTCCTCCACTCCGTAGAGCAGCCCCCGGTTCGTCTTGGTCAAGCATCATGGCACGCAACGCGGACGACGGAAGTTTCCCCCCTCACCGTGTGCCTGCTCTTGACCCCTGTCGCTCAATCGGCGTTCGACACCACGGCCGGTCGTGCAAGAGGCTCCTCCCCATTTCACGAAGCTCCGGATCCTGCATGGCACCGAATTCGCTGCAAGCTCAGGTATCAGTACGAGCAGTCATTATAATCGATCTTTGCTGCCTTTCCGAGATCACCTAAGGCTATTCAGCGGTTGAGTGACCGCACATGGCTCGCATGAACGAGGCTCGTCGGGCGCAAAGGCCGAACATCCATCTTCCCGGAACTTAAGCCCGCCCCCCCGGTTCACCCAAGCGCCCGTTTTCACGATTCAAGACGCCGTTCTGACAGGATGTTTGCGCGCATTCCCTCAAGGCGTCGCCTGATGGAGGCCCACATGCGGAAAGCCCTCATACTAGCAGCGGGACTGGCCCTGATCGGAACGTCGGCCTGGAGTCAGAGCCCATCGCGCGATGACGACGATGATCGCCGTGGGCGGTGGTATGACAGCCGCGACCGATGGGATGGCGACCGGGATCGCGACGATAACAGAGGCGAACGTCGCCGGCGCGCCATGCATGACGACGATGACGGCGGCCCCGGCGGCCATGCTCATTTCTTCGTGCGCAGCGGCGACACGCAGCTTCGCGTCGTGTGCAGCGACCGGGAATCGACGCAGGCCTGTGTCGATTCCGCACTGCGGATGTTCGACCGTGTGCAGTCTCAGCCTCGCGCGGCAACGAGCGCGCCGACGCCTCCTGCCACTGCCCAGTGAGAGCGTAAGGCCGGTGGTCGAGAGAGCACCACCGGCCTTACTCGGCTGCTCTGCGGGTTAGTCCTCGCAAACGCGGTAGCGCCTGACGACCGTTTCGCCGTAACGGTTCCGCTCACGCCGGGTCTCGTAGTAGCAGTCGCGATCGCGCCAACGGCGGTCGCGGTCCCACCCACGATCCCTGTCCCGCCAGTCTCTGCCGGGTCTCCATTCCTGAGGCCGATCCCGCCAATCGCGGGACTCATCCCAGTCGTCAGCCCTGGGCTGCGCGGAAACACCCGTCGCAAGGCACCCTGCGAGAATGCATCCTGCCAATACAGCCGATAAGCGTCCAAGCTTTGTCATGGCCAGTCTCGACCTCCATAGTGGCATGGAGGTCAACAGCGACGGGCACATCTCGTTCCTGTGGTGGCCGAACCGGACACTCGACTTTTTTGGAACGGCGTTGGCCTTCCTGATTGCGCGCAGACCTGCCATGATCACGCGGACAATGATCGAGCGGCTGCGTAATACCTCAACGGAGAGAGTAACATGTCGAGACCACCGGGAGGACGCAGGCCGGCCGATCCCTTCAAGGCGGCCGAGGCTGCCTTCAAGAAAGCCACAACCAAGCCTATCGAGGGCCCTGCACAGGCTCCTGCCATCCCAGGCGTGAAGGAGAGCATCACCCTGCGGATCGACCAGGATGTGCTCGAGCATTTCCAGCAGGACGGTCCGGGATGGCAGGACCGGATCAACGCCGCCCTGCGTAAGGCGGCGGGCAAGTAAGGACCGATCCGAGCAGCCTTGAAGGCTGGCCCATACTGGGTCCGGCACGCTCTCCCCTCCCCGCAAGGGGGAGGGGATTGGCGCCTCATTTTGATGGCTCAGCCTCTCAGGATGTCTGCATGAACAACGCGGCCTTGACCAAGCGGTCGGGACCGAAGTCCTCCTCGGCATCGATGGCCAGCAGTTCCGCCAGACGGGTGCGGGCGCGGTTGATGCGGCTCTTGATCGTGCCGAGATTGGTGCCGCAGATCTGCGCCGCCTCCTCGTAGGACACGCCCTCGGCACCGACCAGCAGCAGTGCCTCGCGCTGCTCGACGCTGAGCTTGGCGAGAGCCACCTGCATGTCGGTGAAGTCCAGGCGCGCGCCCTGCTCCGGCATGACGGCCAGCTTGCCGGCCAGCACGCCATCCGGGTCGTGCACCTCCCGGCGGCTCTTGCGGATATCCGTGTAGAACTGGTTGCGCAGGATGGTGAACAGCCACGCCTGCATGCTCGTGCCGGGCTGGAACTTGTCGAGGTTCTCGAGACCGCGCAGGAGCGCCGCCTGCACGAGATCATCGGCATAGGTGACGTTGCCGGTGAG
>JAJFBI010000283.1 GCA_020697385.1 Microvirga sp.
GGGTCGGGCCAAACCCTTACTGGACGATTGCGGTCGCCTCGGTCGTGCGTTCGCCCTGACGGGAGATTTCCGCGAGATACGGTCCGATCCCCTCGTAGCGGTCGAGGCGGCGGACGATCTTCGTATCGATCTTGTTGTAGAGCTCGGCGACGCTCACGGGACGGCGCTTGCGGCCCTTGCCGTCCATGAAGAGCCCGGCATTGGCGCGGGCCGCCTTTGGGAAGAGCTTGGAGGCCTTCATATTGGGGTCCTGATCCAGGACCTCGAGGAACCGGACCGCGCTGGAGGCTCCCAGGAAGTGCGCGAGGTAAAGCTCGGCCTCGGCCAGTTCCCGCTCGCCCTGCGCCTGCAGAGCCCGCTCCACGTCCTTGATCAGCTCGCCGGCCATGAGCGCCGAGAAATAGGGATCGGTGCGCAGGCTCATGACCCAGTCGCGGTCCTTCGAATCGACGGCGAGCTCGCCGTTGACATAGCGGATCGCCTCTGCGGCTGCCTTGAAGCCGTAATCGGCGGCGTGGTGATAGACGGTCTCGATCCAGGTGCTGTCGATGAACTGGAACAGGCCCTGGGCCGAGGAGGTGCGGGCCTTGGCTTCCGGCGAGAGGCTCGATTCCACATCGGCCAGAGTCATCATGTAGACCGGATCGGCGCCCGTGACTTGCGCGGCCTTGAGGATGGAATGCACCAGCCAGCGCGGCACGTTACGGCCGTTGAAGGGGATCAGCTCATCGGGATCCCCAACTTCCGTCTCTGAGATCGTGGGAGATGCAGGCTTCTCAGCGCGGGGCTTCGTGAAGGAGAAGGCGCCGTCGAGGATGGCCTTGAAGAGGCCCGGATCCTTGGAGAGCTGCGGGGTGTAAGCCACGGACGCCATCACCACCGAGCCGGTGATGTCCTCCTGCACCTGGGGAGCGGCCACCTGGGGAGCGACGGCAGGCCGGGCCAGCAGGCCGGTGGGAATGGTGGCCACAGCGGCCGGTCCGGCCGTGAGGCCCTGGAAGCCCATGATCAGGCCTGCGGCCAGGGCGAGGTGGAGTGAGTGGCGGCTTCCGGTCTTGCGCCCAACAGCAGCAGGCTGCGGTACTGCGCATAGCAGCGTTCTCGCGTTACTCATCATCACTTATCCCGCATGGCCCGACCGGACGATCAGGCCTTCCCTTGTGTTCTTCTGGGGACAAGGGTTGACGGGTAGATGTGTCGAGAATCGGTCAGCTTGACCATAAGAGGTAGGATTTTGCTAACCTTGTCCGGCTTTTCCCCGAGAAATTTCCGGATTTTTTCCGGAAATTCAGGATGAGGATTGCGCGACAAGCTGCGCATTGGTCCGTTCCAGACGCTTGGCCAGCTCCCGCATGATGGCCAGGGACATCTGAGGGAACTGCGCCAGGAGCTCCAGGAACACCCGCTTGTCGATTCGCAGCGCCGTCGTCGGCTCGGCCGCCATGATCGTAGCCGAGCGTGGGGTGTCGGACAGGATGCCCATCTCGCCCACCAGGGCGTTGCTCCCCAGTTCCGCCACCTGGATTTCCCCGCCAGGGGTGTTGAGCAACACACTGGCCCGGCCGTCGAGGATCACATAGGCGGAGTCGGAAGGGTCCCCTTGGGAGAAGAACCGCTGCCCGTCGGCAAACTGCACCCGCTCGCTGGTGAAGGCGAGAAGCTTGAGACGAGCGGGGTCCACATCCCGGAACATTGGAACCTGCCGCAAGGACTGAACTTCCGTCTCAAGGGTCATGCCACCTCTCCTGCTATCCTTTGGGGCGCGTCCGGCTCGGGCTTGGAGGGCCTCGAGGCCGGAGCGGCCGTCTTGTCGGTTATGATCTGTCCGTCGCGGAAGCGCATCTGAACATCGAAGTCGCCGGCCTGTCGATCATTCGGCAGGACCATGAACAGGCTTTGTTGGTCGAACATGTCGAGAAGCAGCTGCATCAACTGCTGGCTGCGCGCCTCATCGAAGGACGCGAACGCTCCGTCGATCACGAGAATGTCCGGCCGCTTCACCAAGCAGCGGACCAGGTTGATGCTCGCCCGCTCCTGCGGCGAGAGGAGCCTGCCCGCCGTGCCGACCTGATATTCCAGTCCGACCCTATCGACCTCCTCCTGAAGGTCGAGCTCGCGAACGACGGCCGCAACGGCCTCTCCAACCCGCGCGCGGGCATTGGCCACCTGATAGCTGACACGCCCGAACAGGAGGTTGTCCCGCAAGGGAGCGGCCGTGCAGATCCCTTGCGGATCGTAGAACTCTACCCCGTCCGACCCGGCCTTTTCGAGCACTTCCCGGACGAGCCCGCGCGCCTCGACGATCCGGCCCATCATGGCCTCGTCGAGAAGGCCCAGGCGGTGCCGGGCTTCAATATAGGCCAGAGGCAGGGACAGTAGCCGTGTGCGGTCCTCCCGCCTCAGGGTTCCCTCCCCCCGTCCGCGCCGGCGTAGGATGGCCTGGAACTCGGTGAGCTCATCGGCGCCGATGAAGGAGAATTGCTCAAAGAGGGAATGCCCCGGCGGCAGGCCCTCGAAGATCTCAGTCATGGTCTCGGCGATCTGCAGGCCCATATGGACGAGGTCGTCCGTCATCTCCGCCCTGTCGATGGCGCTGCGGAACTGGGCGTTGTCGGCGAGGTTGCGGCCCCTGAACTCGTCGGAGATCGGCACGCCGAAGAGAAGGTTCTCCGCGATCGTCGCCTGGCTATTGTAGCGCGTCGGATCGAAGGGCTCGACCAGATCGGCCATACCGTTGGACTGGAAGGTATCCCGAAGACGATGTCGCGCTTCGACGAGGCGCTCGGCAAGGCTCGCATGGCGCTCGGGATCGATTCTGCCGGCCAAGCCGAACAGGTAGATCGTGTCGCCCATGCCGACCTTGTCGAGAAGATCGAGGAGGATGCGATCCAGCTCGTTCTCATCCTTCGCACCGAGACGTTCGTAATCGACCCACTGATCGGAGATGCTTTCAATTGGATTGCCGGTTCTGAGCGCCTCCGCGATCCGGCGGTCCATTTCCTGCCTGTCTTCCTTCATCCGACCGAGAGGCTTGGAGCGAAGACCATAGACGAGATTGTCGCGGATGCTGCCGGGGAAAAGAATTGGATCCACGCCCGCATAAGCGATCCTGCGCCCGGTCACGGACGCTGGAAGCTGGGTCAGATCGCGCTCACCGATGCGGATGCGGCCGCTGAATTCCAGGCTCCGACGGGCCAGGATGCGCGCCAGGAGGCTGGCGGCCGCACCGCCAGGCAGTTCGACCGCAAAAGCGCCTCCTTCAAGGATCAGGTCACCATGCGGTCCCGCGACCCGGATCTCCTCGCCGACGAGTGCGCCGACCAGGGGCTGATCCGCCTCCGCGGCCTCGCGCATCTCAATCAGTGGACCCAGCCTGTCCTCGGCAAAGTGCTGTGTGACCTGATCGTATTTCACCTGAACGTCGAGGCGCTGCTGGTCCCAGTCGATCAATTCCTTCAGGGGCGGCGGCAATTCGCGGTAGGCCGCGATGACGGCGACGAGCTGGCCGATATCGAGGGTGCCGCGTAGGGCGAAATAGCCGCCGATGGCGTAGAAGAAGAACGGCGTGAGCTGGGCCAGGAAATTATTGAGTGTTTTGACAAAGAATTTCCGGTTGTAGATCTTCAAGCGGATAGAGAAGAGATTGAAGAGGCGGTGCCCGATCTCGGCCCTTTCCCAGCCATAGGCATTGTGAACATGCACCACCTCGATTCCGTCGAGGACCTCCGCGATGCGCCCGGCCAATTGGCGGGACGCCAGCTGGCGCTGCTTCCCGAGACGCAGCAACTCGCGCCGCAGACGGGGGATGATCGTGAACTGCACGGCGATCACGGAGAGCGCTATCAGGCCGAGCCACATGTTCTGCACCATGATGAACACGAGCGCCGTGATGGCCTGTGTGCCCAGGAACACGGGCGTGATGAAGGCATCGCCGATGAAGCCGCCGATCGGTTCGACCTCATCCTTGATGATCGTCGCGGTCTCGGACGACTTGACTGTCCGCAGGGCGTCCGGGGTGAAGCGCAGCACCATGGCGAACAGGTCGAAGCGCATGCGCCGGAGCATTCGCTCGCCCAGCACACCCTTGGAGACGTTGATCCAGTACTTGAACGCCCCGTTCACGATGACGAAGAACAGGAAGATGAAGGACAGCCCCATGAGCAGGCCGACCCGGCCGACCTGGAACCCTTCGAAGATCTCCCATGTGCCGCCGCCCAGCCAGCCCGGCCAGTCGAAGGACAGGTTGAGGAAAGGAGCGGTCGGGTTTCCCTCCCGGAAGGCCTCGCCCTGGATGGCCTGGTTCACGATCTGGCGAGGCAGATCGAGCGACATGAAGTAAAACGGCAGGGACGCCAGAACGACGGCGCAGATGATCATCTGGTCGCGCCTGGAATGTGTCCAGATATACCGGAAAAGGCTCTTTTCCATCAGCGCAAAGCTGCCATCTTCATTTGACCGTGACTACCCTCTTTCCGTTCTGGAGCACCGCCATAGTTTGACGAGGGGGGCTATTGCAAGGGTAGAGACAGGTGGCCTAACGTCAACTAACGGCACGTCAACCACTTTCTCGCCACCAAGGGAAGCCTGCATGGCAAGTGCGGTCATGGAACCGAGAATAGATACAGGCTCATCCCTGGTCATGCCCCCTCGGGGTGCACGGGTTCTCATCTACAGCCACGACACGTTCGGGCTCGGCCATTTGCGCCGATCGCGGGCGCTGGCCAATGCCATCGTGGAGGCGCAGCCGGGCACCTCGGTGATCATCATTTCGGGATCTCCGGTAATCGGGAACTTCGAGTTCGAAAGCGGCGTCGATTACATCCGCATTCCGGGTGTCACCAAGCTTCCCGACGGGGATTACCGCAGCCTCAACCTCAACGTGGATTTGGACGAGGCGGTGGGCCTGCGCCAAGCCCTCATTCTCCAGGCGGCCAAGGCCTTTCAGCCGGACGTGTTCATCGTCGACAAGGAGCCAACGGGCTTTCGCGGCGAGGTCGTGCCGGCGCTCGATTATCTTCAGGCGGCAGGCTGCCGGCTCGTGCTCGGCATCCGCGACGTGATGGACGAGCCTGCGCTTCTCGTCCCGGAATGGGAGCGAAAGGGCGCCAGGACAGTCCTGATCCGTTATTACGACGAGATCTGGGTCTATGGTTTGCGGGATGTCCATCAGCCTCTCAAGGCGCTGGACCTGCCCCCGGAGGTGGAAAGCCGGATCACCTATACCGGCTATCTGCGCCGGGACGTGCCGCCGACCCCGTCCCTGACCAAATATCCCAAGATCACCAAGCAGCCCTTCATCCTGGTCACCACCGGAGGCGGCGGCGACGGCGACGACCTGATCGACTGGGTGATCTCGGCCTATGAGGCGGAGCCGGAGCTCGACCAGCCTGCGCTGATCCTCTTCGGCCCGTTCATCGACCGGGACAGGCGCCGTTCCTTCGTGGAGCGCATCGCCCGCCAGCCGAAGCTCGACGTGATGTCCTTCGACAACAAGATCGAATGGCTCATGAAGAAGGCCGATGCGGTGGTGGCCATGGGCGGCTACAACACCTTCTGCGAGGCCCTGTCCTTCGACAAGCGCACCCTCATCGTGCCGCGCACCCGGCCGCGGCTGGAGCAGTACATCCGCGCCGTCGAGGCCGAGCGGCTCGGCCTCGTGCGCATGCTGAGCGACTACAAGGAGCCGCGCACCCCGGAGCGCATGGCGGCGGCCCTGCGGGCTCTCTCGTCCCAGCCCCGCCCGTCCGAGGTGGTGATCCCTGACCTTCTCGACGGGCTTGACCGGGTGTGTGAACGGCTCAAAGTGCTGACCGAGTCCCGATCACGGTTTGCCCCTGCCTATCACCAGGCGGCCGAGTAGCCCGAAGAATGCTTCCCTCAACGACAGCCCGACGCATCGCCATCGTGGTGAAAGGTTATCCACGACTTTCCGAGACCTTCATCGCCCAGGAGATCCTGGCCCTCGAGCAGCGCGGCCTCGACCTCGAAATCTGGTCGCTCCGGCACCCGACGGAGCGGGCCGTGCATCCGATGCACAAGGCCATCAGGGCGTAGGTCCGCTATCTGCCGGAATATCTATATGAGGAGCCCCTGCGCGTGCTGCGGGGCGCCGTCTGGAGCATGGGCCAGAAGGGCTTCGGGGCCACGATCAAGGCGTTCTGGCGCGACCTGAAGCGAGACCTCACAGCCAACCGGGTGCGCCGCCTCGGCCAGGCCTTCGCAATGGCCCGGGAACTGCCGGCGGACGTGCGGCACCTGCATGTGCATTACCTGCACACGCCCGCTTCCGTCGTCCGCTATGCGGCGCTCCTGACCGGCCGGACCTGGACCTTCTCGGCTCATGCGAAGGATATCTGGACGACGCCGGATTGGGAGAAGCGGGAGAAGATGGCCGAGGCCCGCTGGGGTGTGACCTGCACGGCTGAAGGCGCCGCGCACCTGCAATCGCTGGCGCGGCCGGAGCAGGTGTCGCTCGTCTATCATGGGCTCGACCTCTCGCGCTTTCCGTCACCGCCCGAAAGTCGCCCTGCCCGCGACGGCTCGGACCCGCTTGATCCGGTGCGCATCGTCTCCGTCGGGCGCGCCGTGGCGAAGAAAGGGTATGGCGATCTGATCCGGGCACTCGCCACCCTGCCGCCAGATCTGCATTGGCGCTTCGCCCATGTGGGTGGGGGCGAGTTGCTCAACAGCCTCAAGAAACAGGCCGAGGAGGCCGGCATCGCCAGCAAGGTGGCGTTTCTCGGCTCCAAGGCGCAGCCCGACATCATCGCCCTTCTCCAGGAGGCGGATCTCTTCGTCCTGCCGTCCAAGGAGGCGAAATCAGGCGACCGGGACGGCCTGCCGAACGTGATCATGGAAGCCGCAAGTCAGGGGCTTGCCATCGTGGCGACGGACTTCGCCGGGATTCCGGAATTCATCCGCAGCGGCACCGAGGGCGAGCTTGTCCCGCCATCGGATTGGGAGGCTTTGTCCAACGCCCTCAACCTGCTCGTCCGCGACCCTGAACGGCGCAGGACTCTCGGCTCCACCGCCTTCACGCGCCTGCGCCATGACTTCTCCATGGAGGGCGGAATCGACATGCTGGAAGCGCGCCTGCGGGCCGTCACCCACGCCCCGCGCAGAGAACCGGAGCGGGTGTGACCCACGCGCGGCCAGTGGCGTTCTACGCTCCGTTGAAGAGCCCGAACCATCCGCTTCCATCGGGTGACCGCACCATGGCGCGCCTGCTGATGAAGGCCCTCGACAGAGCAGGGTATTCACCGCATCTCGCGAGCGAGATGCGGACCCTCGACAAGGCAGGCGACCTGCAGCAGCAGGAACATATCAGGCAGCGATCGCTCGCGGAAGCTGCACGCCTCATCGAGCACTACAAGGCTCTGCCGGAGCAAAGCCGCCCCTGCCTGTGGTTCACCTATCACGTCTATTACAAGGCACCGGACTGGATCGGCACCTGTGTGGCTGAGGCCCTGAACATTCCCTATGCCGTTGCGGAAGGCTCGCGGGCTGCGAAGCGCGCGCACGGACCCTGGGCCTTGGGGAATGAGGGAGCGGAGTCCGCTCTCGATCAGGCCGATGCAATTTTCGTCATGACGGCGCATGACCGGGAGGCCCTGGACGCGGCACGGCCACCGCATCAGGTTTTGGTCGATTTCCCGCCGTTTCTCGACATGCAGGATTGGCCTGCACCGAACACTCCCCCCTCACCCGGAAGCGTGCCACGCCTTCTCACCGTCGCCATGATGCGCAAGGGCGACAAGCTCGCCTCATACAGCATCCTTGCCGCCGCCCTCGAACGGCTCCAGCATCTGCCATGGTCGCTCGATATCGTGGGAGACGGCGAGACGTATGAAGAGATTGTTCAGCGCTTCTCACACTTCGCCGGCCGAGTGAGCTATCACGGCCGGATCGAAAGCCGGGCCGATCTGAAGTCGCTTTACGAGCGCGCCGACCTCTTCGTCTGGCCCGCCGTCAATGAGGCCTATGGAATGGTGCTGCTGGAGGCTCAGGTCATGGGCTGTCCTGTGCTGGCGGGT
>JAJFBI010000284.1 GCA_020697385.1 Microvirga sp.
GCGGGTGCCGCTCGTCATTGGGCCGGACGTCGAGAGCGAACAGTGGGTCAGCGAGGTAGCGGCCCGCGCCCGCGCGCCATATCGCGTGTTGCGGAAGGAGCGCCGCGGCGACCGCGACGTCGAGATAACCATCCCCGACCTTCGAGAATTCAGCGGCCGCACGCCGGTGCTGGTGGAGGATATCGTCTCCTCGGGAAGGACGATGATTGAAACGGCGCGGCACCTCAGAGAACAAGGAATGCCGCCCCCGATCTGCATCGCCGTGCACGTGTTCCTGTCTCAGGATGCTTACGCCTCTCTCCGCGAGGCGGCCGCCGATGTGGTCTCGACGAACTCGGTGCCGCACGAAAGCAACCGCCTCGACGTTTCGGGCCTGCTCGCCGACGCGATGGTGGCCCTCCTTGGACCTCGCTGATGACGCACGACGGGAAGCCCACCGACCTCGCGACGACGGCCGAGCACCCCGGGGTGGACGCCCTGCTGCCGTCGGAGATCGCCGCCAAGGCCGAGAACGTCGGGGCCAAGAAGGTGCGCCTCGACCCCGTGCGCCTGCTGGCGCTCGCCGTGCTCGCAGGCGCATTCATCGCGCTGGGCGCCATGTTTGCGACCACGGTGCTTGCCGGCGCCTCGACCATGCCGTTCGGCATGAGCCGGCTCGTCGCTGGTCTTGTGTTCTCGCTGGGTCTCATTCTGGTCGTGGTCGGAGGCGCCGAGCTTTTCACCGGGAACACGCTCATGGTGATGGCGCTCGCTGCGCGAAAGATCACAGTCCGCGAGATGCTGCGCGCATGGGGCATCGTCTATGCGGGCAATTTTGCCGGCGCGTTCGGCACCGCCGTCCTGGTCGTCCTTTCCGGACAGTACCTCTTGGCCAAGGGGCAAGTCGCCGAAGTAGCGCTTTCCCTGGCCGTGGCGAAGGTTGCGCTGCCATTCCACCAGGCGCTCTTCTTGGGAGTGCTCTGCAACGTCCTGGTCTGCCTGGCGGTGTGGCTCTCCCTGGGGGCGCGGGGCACGGCGGACAAGGTCCTCGCCGTCCTCTTCCCCGTGTCCGCCTTCGTCGCGGCTGGATTCGAGCACTCAGTCGCGAACATGTACCTCGTACCCCTCGGCATCCTGATAAAGACCTGGGCACCAACCACCCTCTGGTCGCAGGTCACCGTCAGCGTCTCCGACCTCAGCACACTCACCTGGCCAAACTTCTTGTGGTCCCTCGTCCCCGTCACGATCGGAAACGTGATTGGGGGAGGCGTGCTCGTCGGCGCGGTTTACTGGTTCGTCTATCTGCGCGGCGCGCGCACCGGCTAAGGTCCGGCGGGAGAAGTTCTAGCCCAGCTCGGGTATGAGATGATGCCGGTCGGAACTCCCTCTTCTGTGGCGACAGCACGCTTGCCATGGCGTTCATCGCGGCGACAGCTCTCGGCGCTTTAGGGCTGCTTGGGGCTGGCTATACGGCGGCGGCCTTCTACCGCGCCCTCGCTGCGGCAAGGAGACGAGTGTCTAGCCGGAGTGAACTCGTCGACACTCGCTTCGGCGTCGTCGAGTATGCGATCGAGGGGCAAGGGCCCGCCCTGTTGATGATCCACGGCACCGGCGGCGGATTCGATCAGGGCCTGAGCTTCTCGGCCGGCCTCCTGAGGCGCGGTGTCCGGGTCGTCGCCCCGTCTCGGTTCGGCTACCTGCGCAGCGACTTCCCTGAAGATCCCTCCTCGGAGAACCAAGCGGATGCGCTCGTTGAGCTTCTGGACTGTCTCGGAGTCGAGAGGTTGCCAGTCGCCGGCGGCTCGGCCGGGGCGCTTGCGGCCGTGCAGTTCGCCCTGCGTCATCCCAACCGCTGCTCGGGCCTCGTGCTTCTCGTGCCGGCGGCGAACGTGCGCGGGCGCGATCCCGTCGAGATGGGACCGGTTCAGAAGTTCTTCGTCGAGCAGCTGCTGAGGTCTGACCTTATGTTTTGGACGGCGCTCAAGACGATCCCCGACCGGCTCGTCGGGACTTTGCTTGCGACTGACCCCATCTTGCTTGGGGAGGTCTCTCCCGCCGAACGCAGTCGTGCGTACAAGATCCTCAAGGAGCTGATGCCCATCGGGGCGCGATGGCGCGGTGTGCTGAACGACGCACGACTCGCCGGGAATCCCGCGCGCGTCGACTTCCGCCGGATCCGGGCTCCAACCCTGGTGCTCTCGGTGGAGGACGACCGCTTCGGCACGGCCGCGACCGCTCGCCATATTGCCGTAAGCGTGCCCCGGGCGCGCCTCGTGATGTTTCCGAGAGGCGGCCACATCTGGCTTGGCCACGACGATGCGGTGTCAGATGAGATTGCCCGATTCCTCTCGGAGCTTGCCGCGACCTGACGCGAGCCATTCCGCCTAACGGTCCCCGGGGGCAACCGGCCCAGTCAGGCTTGGGCCGACGCTTCCGAGAACGTGCTGTTATCGTCGGACGGATGATGGCGTAGACCGCGACGATCCCGAACAGCAGGGCGCCGGCGAGCGCAGGGGCGCGCCAATCGCCGCTTGAGACCCTGACGACGACCAGGACGACGCAAACGGCCGCGCCGAGGGCGGGGACCCACCGCGGCACCTCGAACTTGCCCCGCGGCTCGCCGCGGCGGCCCTTAAGGATGAATAGCGCCCCGTTCACGACGGCGAAGACGATAAGGAGCATGAGCACGGTCGCCGACGCCAAGTGTCCGATGCTGCCGACGAGGACCAGCGGGAGGAGGACGGCGAGGAGGCTAGCGATCGCAATGTGAGGCGTGTGCGTGCGCTCATGCACTCGGCCCAATCGGCTCGGAAGAAGCCGTTGGCGCGCCATCCCGTATACCAGCCGCGAGGCCGTGACGTAGTTCACCAACGCCGTGTTGGCAACAGCGAAGAGCGTGATCGTCGTAAAGACGATCGGTGGGAATGCCGGAGCCGCGCGGTTCATGACCTCGGTCAGCGGACCGGGAGCCGCGGCGAGTTCGCGCCAGGGCACGACCGACACGGCGGTTATCGCCACCGCGACGTACAGGAGCGCTCCCGAGATCATCGCCAGGAGGAGGCCGAGCGGTATCGTGCGCTGCGGGTCCCGGCATTCCTCCGCGACGTTGATGGTGTCCTCGAAGCCGATGAAGGAGAAGAACGTGAGGACCGCTCCCTGGAGGACGAGCAGCCACATGAGGTCGTCGCCCGTGGTACTCGGGATTTCGAGGAGGTCGACCGACCCCCAATGGCTCACGCCGACGGCGATGATGAGGAGGAGGCCCGCGGCTTCAACGAGAGTGCAGGCGACGTTCACCCACATCGACTCCCGGATCCCTCGGAACACCAGGCCGGTGACGATCAGCAGGAACCCGAGGGCGAGCACCGTCACAGGAAAGCTCTCGAAACCCCCGAGTGTCACAAGATTGGCCGCGAAGACCCGCGACTGCGTTGCGACCGATGTCAGGCCGGAGCAGACGACGGCGAGGCCGACTGCGAAGCTGAGAAGCGGCATGCCGTAGGCACGCTGGGTCACGTAGGCGGCGCCCCCCGCGCGCGGGTAGCGGGAGCCTAAGGACGCGTAGGACAGGGCCGTCAGGAGGGCTGCCACGAGCGCCACGACGAATGCGAGCCACACGGCGTTCCCGACCTGCCCGGCGGCCTGTCCGATCAGCCCGTAGATGCCGGACCCCAGCATGCTGCCGAGCCCATACAGCGTCATCTGGAACGGCCCGATAGATCGCCTCAGCGTGGGTTGCGCGGCTGGCGAGCTCGGTGGACTGCGCCCCTGAGTCTCTCTGCTCATAGGCTTTCCATGCGCAGCATCCCGATGGCTCGACGGCTCCGCAGCGTCACCCGGTGAACCGGCGAGTGACATCAACGCGCGCCGCGCCCGAGAGATCTCATGGTCTCAAGCCATTTCTCGCGCTTTGCGGCGCCGATCCCCTCGACGCTGCCAACCAGCGTGTGCCGACTCGGTCGGATGCCGACGATCGCGAGGATGCCCTGCTCGAAGCTCTTGAGCCCATGTGCCCCGAAGTACCACCTGTAGAGCAGCGCTGGCATGCCCATCGTCACCACGATGCGCGCGCTCCGACCGGCAAGGCGCCGGCTCCAGCCCTTCCCCTCATCAGCCTTTCCCATGGCAAATCCCGGCCTGAAGGTCTGTTCAAGGAATGCCTTGAGCAGGGCCGGCATCGTGCCGAGCCAGAGGGGATACACGAAAACGAGATGCTCGGCCCAGGCGATGGTCGCCTGAGTTGCGGCGATATGCTCGGCGGGTGGATGCCCCTCCCATTCCCTCCTCGAACGCAGAACCGCGAACTGCAGCGTGGCGACGTCAATATCGCGGACCTCGTGCCCGCTCTCGATCGCTCCGTCCCTGTAAGCAGCCGCCAGGGCGTGGCAGAAGTGACGGGCGTCGGGGGTGGGGTGCCCCTGGATCAACGCAATGCGGGTCATTGAAACTCGTCTCCGGCTGCCGTGGAAACCTCAGGGGCACGCTTCGTC
This sequence comes from Microvirga sp., assembly GCA_020697385.1. Taxonomy (GTDB): domain Bacteria; phylum Pseudomonadota; class Alphaproteobacteria; order Rhizobiales; family Beijerinckiaceae; genus Microvirga. The sequence goes on from JAJFBI010000284.1 coordinate 4,470, forward strand.
GGTTAAAGTCTCGCCGTGCGGAGACGGAGCGCGTTGCCGACGACGCTCACCGACGACAGGGCCATAGCCGCGGCCGCGATGATTGGCGACAGCAAGATGCCGAAGAACGGGTAAAGCACACCCGCCGCCACTGGAACGCCTAGGGCGTTGTAGATGAAGGCGAAGAAGAGGTTCTGCCGGATGTTGCTCATCGTCGCCTCCGAGAGACGGCGCGCCCGCACGATGCCTGTGAGGTCGCCTCGCAGCAGGGTGACGCCTGCGCTCTCCATGGCGACATCCGTGCCCGTGCCCATAGCGATGCCGACATCCGCCGCGGCGAGGGCCGGGGCATCGTTGACGCCATCGCCCGCCATTGCCACGACGCGGCCCTGCGCCTTGTACCGCCGCACGACCGCGCTCTTCTGGTCGGGCAGGACCTCGGCCTCCACCCCCTCGATGCCGAGCTGGCGCGCCACGGCCTTGGCTGTCGTCCAGTTGTCGCCCGTGAGCATAACGACACGGATGCCCTCCGCCTTGAGGCCGGCGAGCGCCTCGGGCGTCGAGGCCTTCACAGGGTCGGCGATGGCAATGGCGCCCGCCGCTTTTCCATCCACGCCGGCGAAGATGGTTGTGGCGCCGTCGGCGCGAAGCCTGTCCGCCTGCTCCGCGAGGGGTGAAGCGTCAATCCCGTGCTCCCTCAGGAAGGAGGCGTTGCCGAGCACGATCTTATGGCCCTCGACGGTGCCGAGAGCGCCCTTGCCGGTGGGAGAGTCGAACCCGGTCACGGGCGCGGTCGCGATGCCCCGCTTCTCCGCAGCTGCAACGATGGCAACTGCGAGAGGATGCTCGCTGGCGCGCTCGACGCTGGCGGAGAGCCGCAGCACTTCCGCCTCTGAAAAGCCCGGGGCCGCAACGAGTGCCGTCACCGCTGGCTTACCCTTCGTCAGGGTGCCGGTCTTGTCGACGACCAGCGTGTCGACCTTCTCCATGTGTTCCAACGCCTCGGCGTTCTTGATGAGTACGCCGGCCTGGGCGCCGCGACCGACGCCGACCATGATGGACATGGGCGTGGCGAGGCCGAGCGCGCACGGGCAGGCGATGATCAGGACCGCGACGGCGGCGACAAGGCCGTAGGAGAAGCGCGGCTCCGGTCCCCAGATGCCCCAGGCGGCGAAAGCCAGCAGGGCGATGACGATCACCGCCGGCACGAAATAGCCTGAGACCTGGTCTGCGAGGCGCTGGATCGGCGCTCGGCTGCGCTGCGCTTCCGCGACAAGCTGCACGATCTGCGACAGCATCGTGTCGCGCCCGACCTTGCGCGCCTCGATGACCAGGGCACCGCTCTGATTCATGGTGCCGCCGATAACCTTGGCGCCGACCTCCTTCGTCACCGGCATGGACTCGCCCGTGACCATCGACTCGTCGACAGCGCTGCGGCCCTCGAAGACCGTGCCGTCCACCGCGACCTTCTCGCCCGGGCGCACCCGCAGGCGGTCACCGACCTGGACGCTATCGAGCTGCACTTCCTCCTCGCTTTCGTCCAGCCTGATGCGCCGCGCCGTCTTGGGCGCCAGGTCGAGCAGGGCGCGGATGGCGCCGCTCGTGCTCTCTCGCGCACGCAGTTCGAGCACCTGCCCGAGAAGGACGAGGACCGTAATGACGGCTGCTGCCTCGAAGTACACGGCGACTGCCCCCTCCGGACCGCGGAAGGCGGCCGGAAAGACGCCCGGCGCGAGGGTCGCGACGACGCTGTAGATCCAGGCGACGCCGGTGCCCATGGCGATCAGCGTGAACATGTTGAGGTTGCGCGTGACGACCGACTGCCAGCCTCGTACGAAGAAGGGCCAGCCGGCCCACAGCACCACGGGGGTCGCGAGCACCAACTGGATCCAGTTGGACGTCTGCTGCGAGATGAGGTGATCGAGGCCGGTCAGGTGACCGCCCATTTCCAGAGCCACAACCGGCAGCGACAGTACAAGGCCAATCCAGAACCGGCGCGTCATGTCGACCAGTTCTACATTCGGCTCTGCTTCAAGGCTGACCAGCACCGGCTCCAGGGCCATGCCGCAGATTGGGCAGGAGCCCGGGCCAACTTGCCGGATCTCCGGATGCATGGGGCAGGTGTAGACTGTGCCCTCGGGCACCGGCTCGGCCTTCGCCGCCGCTATCGCGGAATCGACGTAAGGCAACGGGTCGGCCAGGAACTTCTCGCGACAGGCGGCGGAGCAGAAGTAGTATGGCTGACCGTTGTGCTCCGCCCGGTGCTTGGTCGTGTGTGGGTCGACCCACATGCCGCAAACCGGATCCTTGAAGCGATGCTGAGCGTCGTTGGGAGCGGCGCTCTGGCCATGATCAACGCGGTCGTGGTCGTGCTGCCCGTGACAGTGGTCGTGGCCCCGATGCACGCCATGGCGGCCCTCATCGCGAGTTGCAGAACTACCTCCGCAGCACGAGGCTCCGGGCGCATTCGGCTTCTCGTGCCCGTGCCGGGAATGATTGGTCTTGTTGTGGGCCATCAACAGCCTCCTGCGCGCCTGATGTGGATTGCTTTACACCTTCCCACAATGGTAAGGTCAAACGCTTTCTGGAGAGCAGCCATGAACATTGGACGGGCCTCGAAGGCGTCGGGCGTTTCCGCCAAGATGATCCGCTACTACGAGAGCATCGGCCTGATCCCGCGGTCGGCTCGCCGTGAGAGCGGCTATCGCGATTACGGTGCCTCCGATGTGCACCGGCTCGCCTTCATCCGCCGCGCGCGCGACCTAGGCTTTGCGATCGATCAAATCCGCGACCTCCTGCGGCTGTGGAGCGACCGCCACCGCAGCAGCGCTGAGGTCAAGGCCATTGCCCTGGAGCACGTGACTGAGCTCAAGCAGCGT
>JAJFBI010000285.1 GCA_020697385.1 Microvirga sp.
GCAGAGAGGACCGATAGCTCCGCGACGCCCCCAGCCGCCAAGCCCCACATGAGGTCAGGAGGTGTTGAGGACGCGCCGAGCGAGGCTCAGCCTACTCGTCGTCGCGACCGGCCTCTCCAGGGCTCGGATGTTGACCTCTCCCCCGGAGTCGGAAGCCGCCACTAACCCGGACATCGACGTTGCCCCAGATCGCGCTCAATGCCCTGCCGTCCTTCGACGACACCTATCAGATGCATACCGGTGTGCTGGACACCCTCCGCCGTTGAGCGAAGGCTGCCCAAACGCGAGCTAAGATTCCCCGGCTGGCGAGGCCGCGCCTCAGCGCCGCTCGTAAGCCGGTGATTTCACCTTGACGCTTCTGGGTCGGGGGAAGCTCCCTCGCGCCAATGCAAAACAACTACTTCGTCGGTGTCATCGGCGAGATCGTACAGCGGAATGGCCGATCCGGAGGCCAAGGACACATCGTGGGGGGCGCGAAAAGCAACTGCCCTTGCTTCCGGCTAGCGCAAGGTAGGCAGCGCGCGATCTGGCCTCGCGTGGTCGCCGATGATGCGCCCGTCCTCCATAGTCAGGATGCGGTCAGCAAGATCGAGGATCCGGGGATCGTGTGTCACCATGAGCGTGGTGGTGCCCCGCTCCTTGCCCAATCGCTTGAGCATCTCCACAACCTGGAGCCCGCTGTCGCTGTCGAGGGCGGCAGTGGGCTCGTCGGCGAAAACAACCTCCGGATTGCCCACAAGCGCGCGAGCGACCGCCACCCGCTGCTTCTGGCCACCCGAAAGATTCGCGGGCAGGTAGTCGAGCCGCTCCCGGAGGCCAAGCGATGCGAGGAGATGAGCGCAAGCCTCGCTCCAGTTCGACATCGCGGCGCGGCCGTGCACCTCAAGTCCCATGCGGACGTTCTGCATCGCCGTGAGGCTGTCGTGCAGGTTATGAGCCTGGAAAATGAAACCGAGTCGGCGCCGGCAAGCGACGAGGGTCACTTCGTCCGCACCGGCGAGCTCCTGGCCAAGCAGGCGAATGCCGCCGTCTTGGACCTGACGCAGGCAGCCGATCAGCGTAAGGAGTGTGGTCTTGCCCGACCCGGAGGCGCCGAGCAGCACCGTTAGCCGACCCCGCTCGAGCGCGAGATCGATATCGAATAGAGCCTGCTTGCGCGCTTCGCCCTCGCCAAACCAGTGATTCAGCCCTTCAATGACGATCGCCGCGTCCGCGATTGGCGCAGCGACACTGACGAGGGTGGGAACGGACGCTTCCAAGGGGCCACCTCAGAACAGGTCGGCGGGGTCCATGCGCGCAAGGCGTCGCGTGGCAATGGCCCCAGACACCGCGCACATAACGAGTGTCCCCGCGAGGACCAGGACCGGACGGGTCGGTGTCATCGATAATGGAAGGCCCGTCGCGGTCGAGACGGCAGCATACAGCCCGACGGAAAGGAGGATGCCGGGAACGAAGCCGAGGCAAGCCAGGATCAGCGCCTCCTCGAACACCACACCCAGGAAGAAGCGCTGGCGGTAGCCGATCGCCTTGAAGGTGGCATATTCGCGGATGTGGTCCGCCACGTCGCTCGACAGCACCTGGTAGACGATGATGACCCCTACCAGCACCCCGATCACGATGCCAAAGCCGAACACAATACCGACCGGGCGCTGTGTCGTTTGGAAGGTTTGATCTCGAGCAATCACCTGATCGACGGTGCGGACCGCGCTGTCATAATCCGGCAGTGTCACTGAGAGCTGAGCCAGCACGGCGTCGCGATTAGCGCCGGGCTCAAGGCCCAGAAGGATGTAGTTCGGCGCGCCCGATACTCGCTGGGGAAAGAGCCTCAGAAACGTCTGGTCGGAGACGACGAGATAACCGTCAGCGGAGAAGCCGCCGCCGATGGTGAAGGTGCCGACCACGGTGAGCGTGCGCCCCTTTGCCTCGAAGCGGTAGTCTTCGCCGCGGTCGATCGCGGCGAAGAAGCTGCGGGGGACGTTTCGGGTGCCGGAGTCGATGATTGCCACATCCGCATCCTTGATGGCCTCACGGGCAGCGTCGACAGCGCGAATGCGAAAGGCGCGTGCCGCGGGATCGACGCCGAACACGTCGAGGGTACGGATGGTGCCGTCCGGCTGTTTCCAGTCGATCTTGCCGATGTAGAGGGGCGTTGCCGAGGCGACCCCTGGCACCGAGAGAGCCTCGAACATGCGCTGGCGGGGGAGGGGACTGCCATCGGCCAGCGTGTTCATGTCGGAGGCGGAGACGATCACATCTGCAGCCATGGCCGCGTAGGGCGTGCGGATGCTCTCGATCAGCGCTCCGAGGAAGCCGAGTTGCATGAAGATCAGAACATTCGCGAAGGCAACGCCCGCGAGGGCCGCGGCGAGCCGAGCCCGATTGTGGATGAGCTGGAGCCAGCCGATCGGAAGACGGCCGAGGATCTCCTCTAGTAGCCTCGTCAAGATCCCCCTCCGACGGTTATGCGGCCAATCACCTGGAGGTTCGTATAGCGTTGCGCCACTTCGGAGGACTCCGGATCGAGGCGCACGTAAACCTTCACAACCCGAGCGTCTGTGTTGGCGGCAGGGCTCGTGTCCGTGAGGGTCTGGCGCCCGACCTCAAGACCGATGCGCGTCACGGCACCTGCCAAGGGTCGTGGCAGGGCATCGGCGGTCAGACGGACCGGGTCGCCCACCGCGACCTGCCCGATCTGCGTCTGATAGACCTCGAGCTCGGCCGTCATATTCGTAAGATCGCCGAGGTTTAGCACTCCTTTGTTGCCCGGCTTCTCACCGGGGCGGACATGGATGGTCAGGACCGTGCCGGCGGCGGGCGCCCGCACGTAAGCCTTTTCGAGGTCGCCTTCGGCCCGGGCGAGGTCGGCTTGGGCTGCATCGAGATTGCGGGCGACGACGAGGACGTCGTGTTGAGCATCGACGTCGGCGTTCTCGAAGCGCGAGAGAGTGGCCCGCGCGGCCTCCACCTCGCGCTGGGCCTGGTCGCGAGCGGCGCGGCGCTGGTCGTAGGTTGTGTCTGCGGCGATGCCGCGCCGGCGCAGTTCGTCGGCGCGCTCAAATTCGCGCTGCGCGTTGTTGAGAACGGACTCTGCTCGGGCGAGAGAGGCGCGAGCCTCATCCCGGCTCGCGACGATCGTCGCCCGGGTTTGAGCGAGGGTCGCTTTCCGCACGGCGACCGCCGCTCGGGCCGCCTCTGCCGCAGCCTGAAGAGCCGCTTCGTTATCAAGGACGGCCAGGACTGCTCCTTTCTCGACGCGGCTGCCCTCCTTGACAAGCACCGAGGCGATCCGCGCGTCACCTGAGCCGAAGGGCGGCGCGACCGTAATCACGTCGTCCTCCGGGGTGAGGCGACCAAGCGCGACCACCGCGCGCGGCGCTGTGGCCGTCGGCGGACGCTCGACACGCACGGCCATCGGATTGCGCGTGCCGCCGCCCGGTTCGAGCCCGAGCAGCGTCATGAGCATCTGCAGGCCTGGGGGCTGAATATAAAGCCCGACGAAGGCACCCAACGCGAAGATCAGCCAGACCAGGGGTGCGAAGCGCAGGCGGCGGAGACTGCGCCGAACCAATCCCGGTTGCGATGCAGCCGACGGAGCGCGCTCGACCACCACCAGCGGCAGGGCGGGGGCAGCCTCCGGCGCCCGAGCAGCGAGTTGGACTTGATTGGACGAAGTAAGCGCGGGCATCGGTCCTCGCCTCCGGGCGTGCAGGCTAGACGATCAGGGGCGTGGTGGCAGCAGGATCCGATGCTCTCGTGTGCGCGACTCCCCGTCTTGAAGCGTTGGTATCAAACGCGACAGTGGAATTAGCGGACCTGTTCTTGCGGGCGAAGTTGATATGGCCAACCAGCTTAAACGCGAGTCGGCCAGGCGACTTGATCGCTCCACGCGATTTGCTGTGAACAAGACACCGACCGGCGTCGGGGTTGACTGCGACTCGGGCTAATGCTCAACCGCTGCGACTCCCGTTTGATTCTGCCCTTTTTGGCGATTTGCCCGGTGGTCACCAACGATAATGAAGCAAAATGTATTCCCTAATTATCGCTCCAAAGGACACGCTACGCGAGACGCAGGAACCTACCTTCGATGCCGTCGAGCACCTTGCAGACCAGGCGGCGAACGGCTCGCTGGAGCGCCGTCTAACTGATCTGGAAATATCCGTCCGCAAGCTGAAGGTCTCGGTCGAGCGCCTGTGCAGCTGGACCAAGCGCAGTGACGTGGCCTTCCCGGCTGGCGAGGTGCGGAGCGCCTGGCCGATGCCCGTGGGTCTCCCTTCCCGGCCTTCTTCAACTGAGTAGCTTGTTCGCTCGACGCAAGGCGGGAAAGCCCGGGATGGGAAGCGGCGACCGATCCCGTTGCTAAGGTCTGGCCCGATCAAACGTTACCAGGACATAACCAGACCCGCTCTTCGCCTCGAATTTCGACGGCCTGGCTGCGTCTAAGTTCTCCGCATTGTCGCAGATTGTGAGCGTCTCGCCGTCGAGGACATAGATGCCCTTCCATGTCTTGCCATTTAGGGCACCTTCGGCGTGCCGGAAGTCAATCACAGCCGGTTTGGCGTTCGCGTCCACCTGGACCGTTCCCGAGTAGAGTGACTTCCTATCCTTAGACTGGATCTCAAAGCGGTCGCCAGAGAATAACAGCCTGTGTCCGACCAGGTCAGATGCTGCTCTGCCGTCGCGTTCCGCCTTCGTTGCAGTCCAGGTGCCTTGAAGCTCTCTATCAGCTGCCTTGGCGAGTTGCGCAGACGCAAGAAGGACTCCGCTTCCGAGGACAAACGAGCACACAGCCGAGATCAGCCACCTCATCCGCAGTATCCTCCTTCATGAGTGCTCGGCCCGCAGCTCCCCTTTCGAATGGAGCTGCCTCAGGCTGCCAACTTAGGAGCGGTGTGGTTTGCCGTGTTCCGATGCTTC
>JAJFBI010000286.1 GCA_020697385.1 Microvirga sp.
GGCGAGATCGTCGGCTACGGCATGACCTCGGACGGCTACGACATGGTGGCGCCGTCCGGCGAGGGCGCGATCCGCTGCATGCGCATGGCGCTTGCGGGCGTGCACAACCCGGTCGACTACATCAACCCGCACGCGACCTCGACTCCCGTGGGCGACCAGAAGGAGATCGAGGCGATCCGCACGGTCTTCGGCTCGGGCGACAAGTGCCCGCCGATTTCCGCGACGAAATCGCTCACCGGCCACTCGCTCGGCGCCACCGGCGTCCAGGAGGCGATCTATTCTCTGCTGATGATGCAGAACGGCTTCATCTGCGAGAGTGCCCATATCGATGAGATCGATCCGGAATTCGCCGACATGAACATCGTTCGCAAGCGCGTCGACGATGCGAAGATCGATACCGTCCTGTCGAACTCCTTCGGCTTCGGCGGCACCAATGCCACACTCGTCTTCAGCCGTCACAACGGATAAGACTGAGTCATCAACCTGAGACAGGTCCATGCGATGCCCCGGTGATTCCAAGGGGGACTTCGCATGGACACGCTCATCGACCAGAACATTCCGGCTCGCGATGCACACTTTCATAACAAATGGCATCGCACTCTGGAGCCGATGCAGAGGGGAACCCACGTGACCGGTCTGATGCAAGGAAAGCGCGGCCTCATCATGGGCGTCGCGAACGACCATTCCATTGCCTGGGGCATCGCCAAGGCCGTGTCCCAACAGGGGGCGGAGCTCGCCTTCACTTACCAGGGCGAGGCGCTCGGCAAGCGTGTGGCCCCGCTGGCGCAGTCGCTCGGCTCCAACCTGGTCATTCCCTGCGACGTGGAGGATCTCGCCTCCGTGGACGCCGTGTTCGACACCCTGGACAAGGCCTGGGACGGCCTCGACTTCGTGGTCCACGCCATCGGCTTTTCCGACAAGTCGCAGCTCAAGGGCCCTTATGTGGACGTCACCACCCGGGAGAACTTTTCCCGCACCATGGTGATCTCCTGCTTCTCCTTCACGGAGATCGCCCAGCGCGCCGCCAAGCGGATGCGCCAGGGCGGATCGCTCCTGACGCTGACCTATGGCGGATCCACCCGGGTCATGCCGAACTACAACGTCATGGGCGTGGCCAAGGCGGCGCTCGAAGCGAGCGTGCGCTACATCGCCAACGATCTTGGCCCCGCCGGCATCCGCTGCAACGCCATCTCGGCCGGCCCCGTACGGACGCTCGCGGGCGCGGGCATTGCCGATGCGCGCCTCATGTTCACCTACCAGAAGGCCCATTCGCCCCTGCGCCAGAACATCACCATCGAAGATGTGGGCGGCTCGGCCCTGTACTTGCTCTCCGACCTTTCCAGCGGCGTGACCGGCGAAATCCACTACGTGGATTCCGGCTACAACATCATCTCCATGCCGCGCCCCGAGGTGCTGAAAGCCCAGGACGCCGCCGGCGTGACGGGCGAAGAGGGTTAGGGCCGCACCGAGGATCGTTACAGGCTTGAGGCCGGGCGGTTTATTCCGCTCGGCCTTTTTGTATGGCGCTCAAGTTGCATGGCGCTCAAGCAGAGCCTCACGTTCAATCTGCGAATATGCTTAACAGCCTGTTCAGTAGCGCTGATCCGAGGGCGCGCGCTCTGCAGAACGAGCCCGCTCGCGTACCGGATGCGCCTGCAGAGATGTCACGGAAGAGGCAATCGCGGGTCCGATTTACCTTTGCGACATTTTGAAGACTTTGTTCGGATGGACAGATGCCTCAACGTAGGTCAGGATTTTAGCCGTTCTTTGGCAGTATTTTCCAAGCCCGTTCCATGCATCGCAACGAATCCACAACTCCGTTTCGAGGAGTTCGACTGTATCGCGAGACAGTCTTGGACGATTTCAGCAACGCTTTTTCTGAAAAAGATAATCTATACCGTTACGTAATTGAGCTGAGTCACCAGATTCCTTGGGTCTCGGATCCGGATGGGAATATCCTTTACGTAGGGCCGAGCTGGACGGAGATCCTCGGACATTCGCTGGACGACCTGCTGGGGACAGGCTGGATCCAGTTCGTGCATCCACAGGACGCTGCCCGCCTGAGACAGGCTCGCCAAAGCACCCTGAACTCCGGTGCATCCTACGAGTGCGAGTACCGGATTCGGGTCGCCGATGGCAGCTATCGGTGGTTCCGCTCCAGTGCGGGCTCCCGCCGGGACGAGACAGGTGCCGTCATGCTCTGGTACGGCACCACCCAGGACATCCATGACCGCAAGCTTGCCGAGCTGACGCACCAGGGCCATACGCGGGTTCTGGAGATGATCGCCGCCGGTTGCCCCCTCGGCGAGGTGCTGAATGCGCTCTGCCATCTCGCTGAGGACCAGATCGCCGGAGCGTGCTGTTCGATCCTCCTCTTCGATCCGTTGCACCAGCTGCTCCGGCACGGAGCAGCGCCCAATCTTCCTCCCGCCTATAGCGCGACCATCGATGGCCTCCCCATCGGTCCCGATGCCGGGTCATGCGGTACGGCCGCCTATCGCCGCAGCAGTGTCATCGTCCCGGATATCGCGAGTGATCCGCTCTGGGCTGCAGGCCGTGATCTCGCCCTGCAGCACGGCCTGCGGGCCTGCTGGTCGAAGCCGATCCTCTCGCGCTCGGGGGAGGTGCTCGGCACCTTCTGCTTCTACTATGCCGAGCCGCGGGTTCCCACGCAGGCCGAGATGAAACGCGTCGATGCCGTGCCGCACCTAGCGGCCCTGGCCATCGAGCGCCAAAGGAGCGAAGCAGCCCTTCGCGAGAGCGAGGAGCATTACCGCCACTCGGTCGAGCTGAACCCGCAGATTCCCTGGACGGCCGACCGGAATGGCAATGTCATCTCCACCTCTTCCCGCTGGAACCAGCTGATGGGGGCGACACCCGACGAGACGGCAGGATCCGGCTGGGCCAAGGCGGTGCATCCCGACGACCTCTCCTTCGTTCGGGAGAACTGGATCGAAGCCGTTCGCACTCAGGGCGCCTTGGACGTGGAATGCCGTGGGCGGCTTGCGGATGGAAGCTACCGCTGGTTCCGGAGCAGGGCGATCCCGCGCTTTGCCGAGGACGGCACGGTGATCCGATGGTACGGGACGGTCGAGGACATCCATGACCGCAAGCTCGCCGAGGAGCAGTTGCACCGGGCGGCCTATCACGACGACCTCACCGGCCTCGCCAACCGGAGGTTCTTCCGCGAACGCCTCAAGCAGGTTCTGGATGAGGTTCGGGACGAGGCCCATGCCATTGGCCTCCTGGTCATGGATCTCGACCACCTCAAGCAGATCAACGACCGGTTCGGCCATGACGCCGGCGACGATCTCCTGAAGGAATTTGCTCACCGCCTGCAGCAGGCGGTGAAGGATAACGCAATCGTAGCCCGCTTAGGCGGTGACGAGTTCGCCGTGATCCTGCCCGACGTCGCCGGCCAGGAGGAGGTGGCCGAGACCGCCCGGTTGATCCTGTCGCGGATGCAGGAGCCGCTGAGGCGCAGCGGCAAGGCGCTGGACTGCCGCACCAGCATCGGGGGTGCTGTTGCACGCGGGATCGAAACCAGCCCCGAGTACCTCCAGAAACAGGCCGATCTGGCGCTCTACCACAGCAAGAGTTCCGGGCGCGGCGCGTTCAAGATGTTCGTTCCGGCCCTGCGCCAGGAAGCTCAGCGGACGGCCTCGGCCCTGGAGGTGGCGGCGAAGGCCGTGGAGGCTGGCTGGATCATGCCGTTCTACCAGCCCAAGGTGGTGCTGGCCTCTGGGGCCATCGGCGGCTTCGAGGCCCTCCTGCGCTGGCAGCATCCGCGCGGCGGCATCCAGTCACCGGAAAAGATCGCCCCGGCCTTCAACGATACCGAACTCGGCACCGCCATCGGAGAGCGCATGCGCTCCTGCGTGCTGAGCGACATGCGTCGCTGGCTCGATGCCGGATTGTCCATTGGGCGCATCGCCATCAACGCGTCGGCGGCCGAGTTCCGGCGTGATGATTACGCCGAGCGCGTGCTCGAGGAGCTGCGGAAGACCGGCGTACCGGCGCATTGCCTCGAGGTGGAAGTCACCGAAAGCGTGTTCCTCGGGTCCAGCACACAGCTGGTGGAACGCGCCCTGCGGACCTTGAGCGTCGAGGGCGTCACCATCGCGCTCGACGATTTCGGCACGGGCTATGCCTCCCTGTCCCATCTCAAGCGCTTCCCGGTGAACACGCTCAAGATCGACAGAACCTTCGTGAGCGGCCTGGAATCCGATGCCGGGGATGCGGCCATCGTGAAAGCCGTCGTGAGCCTCGGGCACAATCTCGGGATCGAGATCGTCGCCGAGGGCGTCGAGACGGCCTTCCAGGCCTCTCTCCTGCAGCGCATGAGCTGCGACCTGGTGCAAGGCTTTCATTTCGGACGCCCGATGCCGGCAGGCGACGTGCCATCCTTCATGGCATCATGGCAGGGCATGTAGACTCTGCCGCCTATTCCGGCACCTCGTCATAGGACAAGGCCCAGCCCGATCCGGTGAAACAGCATCGTCCCGGCGGGGCGGTCTCACGCCAGACAAGGCTGCGCACGAATTCCATGCCGCCGCGCTCGAACGCGGCCTGCAGCGCCTGCCTGTCTTCGCCCGGCTGCGATAGGCGCCCTTCCGCACAGACGAAGGACACATGTCCCAGCCATTGCACGGCAAGGCCGGTGCTTTTTCGCGTCACGCACAATCCCGCGCCATGAAGCGAATGCATCCCTCCCGATGGGCTCGGCTTCGGCCGTGGAACGCCAAGCGGAAAGATCAGCCGGCCGCTCTGTTTGAGGCGCTCGATCCAGGCTTCGGCCGGTCGCTCGACGGCGAAATTCACGTAGACCGCATCCACAGCCTCGCGCGGCCATTCGGCACCATCGCCCTGAACGACGGTGACATTGGAAAGATCGGCCAAATTG